>CAMRCY010000013.1 GCA_947041165.1 uncultured Deferribacteraceae bacterium
TATAGAGTATATAAAAATTTGGGTTGATTATAGAGTATTGATAGGTATTATCTAGTATAAAACTAACTGTAATAACCTATAAAACATAAAATTATGGATAGTAATAGTTAAATTAAATATAAAATGTGTAAAAATTTGGGTTGATTATATCGTATTGATAGGTATTATCTAGCATAAAACTAACTGTAATGACATATAAAGCATAAAATTATGAGTAGTAATAGTTAAGTTAAATATAGAATGTGTAAAAGCTTTGGATTGATTATAGAGTATTGATAGGTATTATCTAGCATAAAGCTAACTGTAATAACCTATAAAACATAAAATTATGAGTAGTAATAGTTAAGTTAAATATAGAGGTATATAAATGCTTTGGTTGATTATAGAGTATTTATATGGTTTGCCGAGTACAAAACTAACTGCAATAACCTATAAAGCATAAAATTAAGGGTATTTTAAGGAATAATATTAGAAGTAATATTTAAATTCTAACGACGGTCGACTTTCAATAAGTGAATCTGAATACTTTACAAAAAATACTAAGTTTTCTATAAACGCCATCTCAACTCTTAGTTCTGAATTAATATATTGCGTATCTAATCCATTTAGTCCTAACTTTAAATTCATCCAATAGACAGGTTTAATTCCGAAATCAACACCTAATCCAGCATCAGAGTTCAATGAGAGGAAAACGTTGTCACCTAAAACTTTCTTTATAGCTGATCCTAATAAAAAATTTGATATTACTAAACCAACATTCACACTTGTATCATCACCAAAATATGTAGATGAGTAACGCTTATACGGATCGTTAGAGTCACTTGGTGATAATTTATCTTCATAATCATCAGGAGTAAACGATGTTAGAAGCATTATGCTTGGAGTAAAAGTAGCTTTTAAACTATCAAAACCTATTTTAGCACCGTTATAATCTTTCAAAATATTATTATTCATCAGCCCGTCAACATCGTAACTATTACGAAAAACTGGGACTTTAAAGGTATCTGCATAACCAACTGAAGTTATCGATACACAAACAAAAAATATTAAAAATACAAGTTTCTTCACCATGTTTATAAATATGAGCCTATCCCCTTATAAAGTCAATGCTTAATTACAACAATATGATTTTTTATATATCATCTCTAATGCTGTATGTTCGTTCCAATATATTAAACAAAATAATAAACGACTTAACTTTTCGACTATACACCTCTTCCAATATCTTCGAATATGCATCTAACTGCTTCTTATATCTATCTATATTTGGAAAAGAGTTCTTACTGCTTTTATAATCTATCAATATAATTTCATCATCAAAAACAGAATAAAAATCTATTCTAACCAATTTATCATTAGAAACAAATTTACTCTCTTTGAAAACTTTACCTTTATAAAACGATCTATAACGATTATCTTTTGCCAACCGTTTAACTATCTCAGTTATACACTCTTTATATTCATCCGATATATCGATAAATACATTGTTGATCGCAGAATTAAGCGCATAATCAATAACATTATCTATATCGTCCAAATCATCAATAAAATATAGCACAGCGTGTAAAAACTCACCTAACTGTGATGACTCATAATCAATATTTACCTCTTCAAACGGTAGAATAACTTTTTCTTCAAGTTCAGGATAACATAACGATTCAGTAGTTGACCTTTCAACAACAACTTCTTTTGACGATATAGAAACGAGTTCCCCTGATTGATAGTTACCTAGCGAAACCTCTGGCAAAAGATATTTAACATTATTGATATCTCCCACCCTACTCTTCTGCACTAATGAAAACAGTATCAGCACTTCTTCAGCTCTAGTCATACCAACATATAATTTATTGAGAGAGTCAATTATTATTCGTTTGCGTTCTTCATTAACAAATAAATCGAACTCATCATTTACAACTCTTAATTTATCACCATGATTAAATATCAACTTAGATTCACCAACTGTACCAGTATGACACATGAAAAAATCTTGACGTGATTTGAATACTGAAAATGAAAGTTCAAGTTTTGGTAACATAACAACTTTAAATTGTAAACCTTTAGACTTATTTATAGTCATTAATAAAACGCCCGATGACACGCTGTTTGCAGATATATTTATACCTGATGCTAACCGTTCTAACTCTTTTAAAAATCTACTTGGGTTAGATTCATTCGCTAAATATATTGAGATCACATCTAACAAAGTGAAAAAATTCATATCGTTTTTAAAGTTAGAATATAAATTTTTCTTATCAACAATTTTAAGTATAACTTCAAAAACTGTAACATCAGTTGATACTAAAAACTCTTCTCTAAGTGAATTGATTATCGCATAAACTTTATCTAAATTATTATACTTGTTCATATCAGTTGAGATATCGAATATCGACACATAATTTAAAAATGATAAAACATCTTTAAAATAAATAGCTTTAATCAAACTTGATAACACAAGATATGTTTTGTCATTATTAAGCTTCAATGAAGTTTCTACAACTGTTGGAATATTTTTAAGTTTAAGAACAGAATTTAATGATGAGATATTGTCATTTGTAGGAAGAAGAATTGCAATATCAGAATAATTATACCCCTTAGATATAAGAAACTCAATCTGACTTATAACCTCTTCTTCATAATCACTCTCTTCAATTATCACAGATTTTACAAAACCTAAAGGAGCTGTATCTGTCACTTTTTGATCTATACGAAAAACATCTAACTGTTCGATAGTTGGAAAATAATCTGCTAATTTATTAGAAACAAGATTTACAAAATCTACAACAGATCTTGATGATCTAAAATTTCTCTCCAAACTCTCTCTATCGATCCTGTCACTATACTTATTATAAACCGATAAAAACAGATCAGAATTACTACCTCTAAAACGATATAAATTCTGTTTAGGATCACCTACATAAAAAAATGATCCACTTCTATCTTTCTGCCCAATACCACTCATCGCCTCTAATATTAACGGCTCTAAAATCTCCCACTGCATATGAGATGTATCTTGAAACTCATCTATCAATATATGTGATATTTTTGAATCAAGACGAAAATACAGATAATCTCTATCAATATTTTTATCACCTAAATGAAGTATACGATACGCAAGATAAGTTATGTCATTATATGTTAAAGCATTCTCACGTGATTTTGCTCGCTGTAAATTATTGATAAAATACGAGCCTAAGATTAGCGATAAATTAATCGCAATCCTCTCTTTCATACTTAGATACTCTTTTATTTTATCAAGCACATCTCTATGTTTATCAATCTGCGAACTTTTAAAACTATACTTTTTAAACCATGAATGATTATTAATCAGATCATAATTCGCAAAAAGTTTTAACGCAAAAATATCCTCAGGAGATTTAGAACTTAACAAATCATCTATCTGCTTTCTCTTTCTATCACCCTCTAAAATATCATCAAAAAGCGAACCTAGACTTTTAAAATCATCTAAAATTTCTAACCTAAAACTTAAAACTTTTGCAAGTTCTAAATCTAAATCTTTAATTGTCATATCTATACTTTTGATAGCGTTTGATAAATTGAAACTATTCTCATTCACAAATAAAACATACTTTTTAACTAAGTCTAATATATTTCGGTTACTGCTTCTAAGTACAGTTATAGATTTACGAAGAATATCTTTCCACGTTTCATTATCTAAAATATCATCAATCGTATACTCAAAAACTTCATTCTCAAGTCGCTCATTATCGCCTGTACTTAATGTGTCGTAATCAGGTCTGATCGATGCTTCAAACGGAAACAGCTTTAATATAAGTGATGAGTATGAATCTATCGTTTTTATATTTAATGATGAGAACTCTCTAAGCAATCTATCTAACGCTTTGTTTGAAAGCTCCACTAATAATTTGTCGCTGAACTCGATTTTATTTCTTAGAGCGTAACCCTTCACAACCTCTGTCAACATCTTATACTCAGTTGATGTCACATCAGGCGTTGTAGCAAGTTTAGTCAATTGACTAACCACCCTTTCCTGCATCTCTCCAGTTGCTTTTTTCGTAAAAGTTAACGCTAATATATTTGACGGACTTATGCCTTGAATAAGCATAGAAATTATTCGTAACGACAATTGGAATGTCTTACCAGTTCCAGCTGATGCTTCTAATGAAATATTTGTTTTTATATCAAGATTTTTATTCTCTACGTTTTTAATTTCTGTCTTAATCTCCATAATTATATCCTGCCTTCACAGATAAGTGCATACTCGCAATATGTACAGATTTTTTTATTCTCAGTTCTTGTAAACGGGATATTTATATCTTGAAGTTCTAGAAGTTTCGATCTTATCCATACCTCTGCTTCACCACTTAAATCAGTATCAAAAACTTTTATATATTGATACGACTCGCTAAGCGACACTTGATATAGTGAAGTCGGTTCTACGTTCTTATTTTTGCTGTATAAGAAATAATAAAATGGAAGTTGGAGATCATCATATTTATCTAATGTTGGCTTCATTACAGTTGATAACTTATCTGCTGATTTAAATTTGTAATCTATAATATCAATCTCACGGCTATCATGATTGAAATCAATTCTATCAATCTTACCATGCAGAATTAAACCTTCTGCTTTATACTCATAACTTTTTTCAACCTCTATTGTTTCATAACCTTCTTTTTTTCTATCAAGTTCTACATCCAATATCTCTTTAAAAATATTAATAATCTCATCTTGAATAAATCTTGATGGTCTTGAAGTTGTGAAAACATCGTAGCCAGATATTATCTCTTCATGTATAGATCTCACACTATTTAAATAATCTTTATCCTGCACTGATATATTTCTTTCGTGCAACACCTCTAAAATCTTATGTAGAATATTTCCGATCATCATAGGAGATACAACCGTTGCAATCTCCACAGTTTCACGAACTTTCATAATTCTTTTATAGAAAAATTTTAGTGAACAATTTATATAATCGTTAAATGCCGATGCAGATAATTTATTAGATTTAATTTTTTCAATAATTTTATCTGTTTTAAAAATTGTACCATCATTTATTGCAAGATTATTTTTATCTGTAAATTTGTCATATTTTTTAACATCAAATAAGTGATACTCTTTATTGAAATAATGCTTACTTTTAAGGTTGTATTTAAAAGTTAGTTCATTAATAAAACTGCTACTATTTCGAGTATCATCACTTTTAGTAAAAGACAAAATACTTTTTTTAGATCTCGACATTATCTGCAATAGATAGTTTTTAATCAAACTCTCTCTATCTAAGTATGTTGGAAGTTTTAAATCTAGACGCATCTCAGTATTTAGAAATAGATCTTTCCTGCTTGTTGGAGGGAAAATATCATCGTTAAGTTCAGGCACAAAAACCACATCGTAATCTAACGCTCTTGATTCTAATATTCCAGATACCGTTATCAAACCCCTTCCCGTATTAACCTTTAAAACTGAAATATCATTTAGGATTATATAAATACTATCCTCAAGCGACAACTTATCATCGATAGTCGAATAGACAGATTTAATCTGATCTAATAGTTGAATAAGATTACTAAATATCTCAACTTCACTTTTTGACAGATGTCCTTTAATAGCTTTCAGAAAGTCTTTAATATAATCTATGATTTGAGGAATATAAATCTCGTCGTTCAACTTATTTATCAATCCAAAATAATGATTAAAAAACGGCAACTCTATCAACTCTGCAACAGGCACAAATATATTATTATCAGAAATTTTCTTATCAATTATTTTGCGAACATCATCTAAATTCTCTAGAGATGTTAAAAATATTTCATAATAAAATTCTTTTAACGCATCAAGAGTGATGACCTGCTTACTGTTTCTATCTATTATTAATTTGATATTTAGAATTGATTTTAAAAGTTGAAATACAGCTGTCTTATCTATATTTTCATTGGCTGTAATATTGAAAAGATTATATTTGTCGTATCGTAGAAAGTATGATTTCAAACTATCATCAACAAGCAAAATGCTCATTCTCTCATAAGGTATATTATTAACTTTATTATAGAATGCTGCTCTAAAAGTTATAAGTTCAATTTGTGATAAAAGAGAGTTAGCTCTCAAAATCTCGCAGTTATCACGATTTAAAATCATATCCGCAGCATCAGGAATTTCTATATCTAAAAACTTTTCATACGATGTGTAATGACTATTTTTACTTCCAACAAAATTGAATATAATTACGATGTCACTATTTTTTGCTAAATTTTTAATTTTGATAAGCTCGTGTTTACTAAGATATCCACCGATAAAAAAGATAAATTTATCGTATCGTTTAACAAAATGTCCGAGATCTTCATTTGAATATAAGTTCCATGGTTCAACAAGATTGCTATCATTTAACAGATCGTTATAACTGTACCATAAATTCATAAGCGACTGTGCTTGCTTCTCATAATCGGTATATTTACCTGCTTTATATAATTCATCAACTGAAATACATTCAGCAGATAACTCTCTAAAAAATGCAAGCAGATTTATAGATATATTATCAAATGAACTATAATTGTTTAAGAAGATATCTTGATTATTATGGAAGATATTTTTGCTATCATCAACAGATAATGATGATGCAACTTTTTTAAGATAAAACGATCTAAGACGTTTATCTATCTTTCTCTTGTTAGAGATTGATGTGAATTCTAAAAATTCTTTAATCGTAAAAAGGTCTACGTTTTGAAGTTTTAACGCAGCAACTTCTTTCAACGCTCTCGTTGTTGGAATGATTAATGCAGTACGATCATTTACAGACTCCTCTAATGCAGTACTATATATGAAATCTATTGCACTTGTATTAGTTGGAGCCCGTAAAACTTTTATCATAGCAAGCCAGTCGTTTTAAGTAACGCTTCAGGATCAGGTTTACGTCCTGCAAATTTAAAAAATAAATTATCCATTGTTTCCTCAGCTCCTCTTGATAAAATATTATCAAAAAATTTGCGAGCTAACTCTTTATCAAATACTCCTGCTTCACTAAATTGTAAATAAGCATCGGCTGAAAGCATCTCTGCCCACTTATAGCTGTAATATCCTGCAGCATATCCACCTGCAAAAACATGTGAGAAACCGTTCTCAAAAGTTGTGTAATCAGGAGGAAGTATAACTGCAACTTTCTCTCTAACTTTGTTTAATATCTCTCTCACTTCTTCATAACTATAATCTGACTCATGCACTAACATATCAAATAAAGCAAACTCTGTTTGACGTAAAAGTTGCATAGCTGAACCGAAATTTTTATTTTTAATTAACTTGTCAATCATCTCATCTGGGATAGCTTTGCCTGTATTAAAATCTTTAGCAAACAACTCTAACACTTTTTTCTCGTATGCAAAATTTTCTATAAACTGAGATGGAAACTCAATAGCATCCCACTCAACTCCGTTAACTCCAGAGAAATATCCTTCTTCAACTTTACTTAAAATATGATGAATAACGTGTCCAGCTTCATGAAATAAAGTTGTCACATCTGAGTGTTTAAGTAGAGATGGTTTGCCATCTTTCGGTGGTGGAAAATTTGCAACGATAAACGCTGATGAAAAATATTCTTTCCCATCACCATCAAGGCGATATGTGTGCCAATCATTCATCCATGCTCCACCACGTTTAGATTTTCTATTATATAAATCTAAAAACAATCTTGCATGAGGGTTGTTATCTATCAGAAGATCGTATACTACAACTCCATCATCCCATACATCAACATTTTCTACTTTCACAAATTTTATATCAAACAATTTAGATAGAAATTTTAACAACCCTTCAGTCACATTTTTAGACTCGAAATATGGAAGATAATCCTCTTCAATAAATCCTAGTTTTTCTTTCTTAATAATATTGTTTATAAATGCTAAATCGTATGATTCAACATTCTCAATATCAAACTTTTTACCGAACTCTTTAATCTCTTCTAACTCTTTTAATGCAAATGGTTTACCTTTAACAGCAAGCTCTTCTAAAAACGATATCACATCCTCTACAGATTTTGCAGACATACATTTATTATTCATCACTGCATAGTTTTTATATCCTAAAATATCAGCCATCTCTTTTTTTAATGATAAAATTTCTTCAATCAATTTAGAGTTATTAACCGCTCTTGTCATATATGCTTTATAAATCTCTTTACGTAAATCTCTATTATCACAATAAGTCATAAAACTTATAAATGATGGTGCTTGAAGTGTAAAAATATATGACTTATCTTTTTGTAAAGCTAAAGATTTATCAGATTCTGGCATAGATTTTATAGAGCTATCATCTTTCAATTTTAATTCAAACTCATTTGTAGCATCTAAAAGGTTTTTAGAATATTGATCAGATAGTTCAGCTAATTTCAAACTAATATCTTTAATCCTATTTTTTTTATCACCTTCAAGATGTACACCTAGCAGTTCAAATCTTAAAATATTATCATCAATAACTTTCTTTTCAATACTGTTTAACTCTGTCTTAGAAATCTCTTTCAACGCTAAATAAATATCTTCTCTTTGTAAAAGTTCGGTGAAATATTTAGTCGTTTTCATAAGGACAAGAGGATAGATTTGACGTGAAACTTCCGAATCATTCACTAAGTTCATATGTGATACTGGAACAAAAAATTCATTTATAATAAATTGTAATTCCATAAATGGTTTCATAAAATTCTTATATGTTTTTGGAGTTAGTTTCAACAATTTTTCTAACTCTATATTATTTAGATATATTAATCCATCTAACTTTATCTCTGCATTATCTAAACAATCAACTGGAAATGATTTAAACATACTATTACCTATCTTAATTAATTTTTATTACTCTTCTGTGCTAATACTCTCTATTAGATTTATGCGTTCTTTATTTAATTCAGCACTTCTAAGTAGCAGAGATTTCATACGTGAATATGATTCTGGTAGTTCAAATAATAGCACCTTATTGCCATTTGTTACCATAGTTTTTAATACGACCTCTATTTTAGATCTCTTACTGTTTTTGAGCAACACAATATCTTCGGCCGATACAGGAGCTATATCTACAAGTAATGTAAATCTATCATATAGAACGAATTTTGGATCAAAAGATAGATCAAAATCTTCTGATTTAAAAACGACATCGCTTTTATTGTCATAGATATTCACATACCCTGTGAGTTGCTTGATACTATCTCTTGAATGATTATTGATGGTAAACATTATTGATATAGATGAAGGATTTAATACTAATTCTGGATTAGCGATAGGAAATTTACGAACACTTCTCTTATTTTTTTGATAATTTTTTAGAAGATCATCAAGTTGAGCTGATATTTGACTGTTTTTCTCCATATCTTTCTGTATGGCAGTCATCATATCTCCCTTATAAATAAGAGTTAATTCACGTGTAGTTTTATTGCTAAGCTTCTCATACAACAACTCTGCATTAGCTTTTTCATTATCTTTAACGACATAATTGCTATCTTTAGCATTAGGGAGTGACATTCTTATTAAAGCCCACACATGCTCGCAAAGAGTTTTATCATACGATAAGCATTGTGTTTCAATTTCTCTAAAAAGATCATTTATATTTTTACCAACGATAGGCTCTTCAACCTTCACCGTTTTCTCACACGCTATAAAAACAATAAAAGAAAGAATCATTAGTACTACTATTTTTCTCATTAATCAATCCTAAATCAAATATATCAAACTATAAAACATATTAGTTTAGCATTTTTATTTTAATAAATCAATAAGTGTGAATATTCTAACAACTCTTTCTTTTAAAAAACCTATATATTATTTAATACTGTAAAGAGCAGCTTTACCTAAATAACTTGCAGTTGAACCTAATTCTTCTTCAATTCTTAACAATTGATTGTATTTAGCAACACGATCTGTTCTTGATGGTGCACCAGTTTTAATCTGTCCTGCATTTGTTGCAACTGCTATATCTGCAATTGTAACATCCTCAGTTTCACCTGATCTATGAGAGATAACTGATGTATAACCAGCACGTTTTGCCGTTTCAATCGCATCAAAAGTTTCTGTTATTGTACCGATCTGATTAACTTTAACCAATATAGAGTTTGCAATACCACCTTCAATCCCTCTATTTAATCTCTTAGTATTTGTAACAAATAAATCATCACCAACTAATTGAATTTTCTTACCTAGTGCATCAGTTAATAATTTCCAGCCATCAAAATCATCTTCATCAAGCCCATCTTCAATAGATACTATTGGATACTTGTCAACTAAATATGAGTAATATTTAACCATATCGTCTATTGATTTTTTCTTTTCAGCCTCAGCTTCCATAAAATAAAATCCATCTTTGTAAAGTTCTGATGCTGCAACATCCATTGCAATACAGATATCCTCACCAGGTTTATATCCAGCTTTCTCGATAGCTTTGATTATGTATTGTAACGCCTCTTCATTTGATCCTAAGTTAGGAGCAAATCCACCCTCATCACCAACAGATGTGCTAAGTCCTTTATCGTGAAGAACAGATTTTAACGCATGGAAAGTTTCCACACCCATTCGAAGTCCTTCAGAAAAAGTTGACGCACCAACAGGCATAACCATAAATTCTTGTATATCAACATTATTATCTGCGTGCTCGCCACCATTTAAAATATTCATCATAGGAACTGGTAATGTACGAGCAAACACCCCACCTAAATAACTGTATAATGGTAATCCAGCACTCTCAGCACCAGCTTTCGCAGCAGCCATAGATACAGCTAAAATAGCGTTTGCACCTAATTTAGATTTCGTTTCTGTTCCATCAATATCAATCATTATTTGATCGATTAATTTCTGGTCAAAAATACTTATACCACGTAACTCGTTTGATAAAGTATCGTTAATATTTGAAACAGCATCTAAAACGCCTTTACCGTTATAACGTGTTTTATCATTATCTCTTAATTCGTGAGCTTCAAACTTTCCTGTTGATGCACCTGACGGTACAGCAGCTCTACCCATAAACCCTTCTTCAGTTGTTACTTCTACTTCGACCGTGGGATTGCCTCTTGAATCAATTATTTCGCGTGATTTGATATCAATTATAATACTCATAAACAGTCAGCCTCCATTAGCAATATTTATATAACAAATTACATTAAACCAAAATGTTAATTAAATGATACAGTAACCAGTAAGAAAAATCTAGATAATATAATCACTTAGTAGAAAATATAATAAATTTTATTACTTTAAATCATATTTTGCCGATAAGTTAATAAGAAATATAAGTAACGATTGTATCTGCTTTAGAAAGGATAAATATAAATGATTAGAAAGATGTTGATAACTATAGTGATTTTCTGTATATCGGCTTTAAGCCTTTATGCAACACCCAATAACTATATGTACTCATTAAAATCTAAAACTTTTTTTGAAAAAACTGTGCAACAATTAAAAAGTAGCATCATTGGAAACAATTTAACTATCTATAACGAACACCTACACTTTGAACATGCCCTTGATCAAAAAATTGATATACGTCCAATCACAATAATCGAGTTCGGAAATATTAAAGATATAACAGCATTGATCCAAATAAATCAACTAATAGGACTTGAACTACCATTTAGAATTATGGTTTGGGAAGATCGTAAAGGAGATGTTAATGTGGGATTTATAAAACCTACATATATGGCAACAAAATACGGTTTATCAAAAAACAAAATAATCACATCAATGTATAACAAAATGATAGAGATTGTTATCGCAGCTGCTAGATAGATTAATCGTACAACTTCAATAACTCATTCGATAATTGCATAAAGTGATCGCATAACTTCAATAACTCATTCTCATAATAAAATCAAATTAGTTTTTATAGTAACGAAAAAAAGAGAGACTAAAAATAATCTCTCTTTCTATAATGTTATTTAATACAATTAAATAATTTTAAATCTAATAAAATCCAATGTATATAAATATACAAACTCAATATCTATAAGCAACTATACTTAATAGATGTAACCAATTGATTAATAATCTCTATATGGACCGTCAACAACACCTGTACAAATATCAACTATGAAAATTAAATCAGGACCGAAACCTTGTTTCTCTGCTTCAACTTTATAAACAGTATACTCTATATCTACATCTTCAATATAATATTTTGGATGTTTCTTTTTCAATATCTCTTGCACTTTACCGATCGCAACAGCATACTCTACTTGCTTACCATCTTTACAAAATGAAGCAGCACTTTGATACTTCCCATAATCATCATCATCTGCATACACAAATCCTGCTGTCAATAATGAGAATATAACTAACATTAACATTTTTTTCATAACTTCAAACCTCTTTATTATTACCATATCGATACTACCATCAGTATCTACGGTTTAAAATTATTATACCAAAAGAAAAAGAAAAGGTACAGCTCTAACTGAACCATACCTTTTTATAAAACTTTATTTATCTCAAAATTATATCAACGATTTAATCTCATAGCTTGAGATACTTAACAAAATCACATCAATTCATTTGGACTTAATTTCATATATTGAACATTACCTAATCGTTTTAACTCTTCTAACTGTTTAATGTACTCTTTATTATACTCATCAGACACTCGCTTTTCATCAAGATTTACAAGAACATAATTCATACCGTTTGATGATCGCCATTTATTTCTCACATGCATAGCGTAATTAAGGTTTATTGCCGTTCCTGATGATATCATCCATATTAATCTATTGCGTACTTTCGTATCTTGTATAGCCATTATATCTGGATCGTTAGCAAGTTTATACATTACAGATTTAACAACGTCATTTTTAATAATTAACTTAGCATCAATTATCGCTGTTGCTTCCTCTAAATTAGATTTAACAGTGTTAAGTGGTGGTAAATCATTACGCTTTATCACCCATGTTGGGATATTAGAATCTGCTAAAAGTTTCGCCTTATTAGGGATCTCTTTCACCCTAGGAGGTGCTTTAGGAACTACAATCTTAGGCACAATCGGTGCAATCGGAATAACTGCAACTGCGACTACTTCTTCCACTTTTACAGGTTCTGTCACATTATCAACCTCTACAACAACAGGTACAACAGGTGCAACTGCAACAGGAATAACCTCTATAACCTCAACAACTTCAACAGGCACTGCAACTACTTCTGGAATAACCGCTCGTGGTTGACTAACAATCAATTTAGGTGTTTCTTTAACATGATAAACCCCAGACACAACAGATGAGAATGGTCCACATATTCTGTCCCAAGGCAGTGGCGATTCTGGATTTGATGCAAGAATATCTCTTATACCCTCATCGCCTGAATCGTTAATCAATTTTACTACTGCATCAAAAATAGCACCTTTCTTAGTTAAACTTATCTTACCAACAAATGTACCCTCTTTTAGATCATATACCTTCATCGAATCGCCAGCATAAAGAACTATCATATTCGACTCATCAATACCCGAAAAAGTGCTACCATTAAGTTCTATCTGATAAAGGAGTTGTTTGTTATTATAATCGTATATACTTAAATCATTACCAGAAACTGTAAGCAATCTTGCAGCTCTTGAATCTAAATATACTTTATCTGCAAAAACTCTTATAAACATTTTTGCTTCAGTAAGATCTGCTTTTGCTTGATAAATACCACTGCGAGCATGTATCATTATTGAATCAAATCTGCTATCTAATATTAAACTGATGATCGGAACTTTTAGATCTGATATCTTATCTAATCTACCAGAGAAACTCCAAACAGTTATAACGCCAGTTTTATCAGCAGAGTATACAACACGTCTATCACCATCAATTGCAACAGACACAACATCTACTATAAAAGTTTTTTTGAATAACGGAATAATCTTCTCATCTAATAAACGATAGAATATAATAGATCTGCCATCAGCTGTTACAATATATTCGCCTGTTGAGTCTTGATAGATGTTTTTGATATTACCATCATGAGAATCAGATGATGAAACCTCATCACCAGTTACAGTGTTATAAAGCTTCAATGTTGATCCATCTGCCAATATCAATTGATCAGTGTAATATTTTGATACCTCAAAAAACCTAGGAATAAATCCTATAGTATCAACTCTTTCAGCACTACAATCTCGCATAGATATCTTAAATATTGAGATATCTTTCTTATCAGTTGCTGCAACAAATAGCGATCTATTCAACGACAGATACTCAACAGCACGTATACTTACTGCATAACTACTTGATGTAGCTAACAAAAAAAACAATGTTAGAAATAATAATTTGTTCATCATATCTCTAGATGTTACATTAAAAGTGAGATTTTTGCAATAAAAATAGCTACACACTTCTCTGTTTCTAAATTTTTAAGAGGTATAATATTATGAATTCAGTAAGCACTTCAAAAAAAGTTCTTTCATTGGTGATTATCACAGCTGTAATTCTTCTGCTTGGCTTTATAAACCCACTTGTATTCACTCCTATCAATATGGAATGGTATGATGCTCTAGATAAATCAAAACTAACCCCACCATCATTTTCGTTTGCCTATGTTTGGTTATTTCTTTATATAGTTCAGGCTATAGCTATTTGGCTTATATATATAAGTGAAAAAGTTGAACCACGCACAAAGGCTATAAATCTTTTTATCGCACAGATGGGATTAAATGTGATATGGAGCTATCTATTTTTTGAGATGAAAAGTGTTGGCCCTTCATTAGTTGATATTCTTATTATGGATGTTTTAGTCGTTGTATGTATCGTGTTATTTTGGAAAATTAATAAAATTGCAGCAGCTCTACTATTTCCATATATCGGTTGGCTACTCCTTGCAACATACCTCAATTTTTATATTTTCATTAACAACTAATTTGAAACAATAATTAATTTCAAACTGTTCTAGAGATAGAAATATAGGCTGAGCAATAAAATAACTTGTAAAAAAAGTTAAAATTGTTTAGCCTTATTCTATCAAATGTTTGAGGTTTTAAATAATATGAAGCGACTACACATATCACATAACGATCTTGACGGCGTTGGCTGTGGTATATTAATAAAAAAATTCTTACCAGGAAAAACAGATACTGTCTACCTTTCATACGACGAAATTGATCCACTACTAAACTCAGATCTTGATCGTTACGATGAAGTTATTATCACTGATGTTTCTCCATCATATAAATCTGTTGCAAAAGTTATATCTGAGAAAGAACTCCTAATTATAGATCATCACCTATCTAGCGAATCTTTAAAAGATTTTCCGAACGTTTATCACGATATAAATTTTTGTGCAACGATGCTTACATATAAATATCTTGAAGATAACGGATATCCAGTAGAAGAGTATAAAGAGTTAGCTGAAGCTATAAATGATATTGATCTCTGGCATATGAAACGAAAAGATAGCTTAGAGATGGGTGTGCTTTTTAATGTGTTAGGAATATCTAGGTTTGAAAGTAGATTTCTTAAAACTCCGTATAACGGCTTTAACGAACTTGAAACAACTATTATCGAACTTGAAACTGAAAGAAAAGAAACATATATGTTTAAAGCGATGAAAAGACTTAATAGCTATGTCGATAAATCTGGTAAATCTGTAGCAGTTGTTTTTGCCGAAGCATACGCTTCTGAATTAGGTAATAAAATTATTGTTGATAATGCGATAGATTATGTTGTTATAATAAATGCTCAAGCAAAAAGAGTATCACTACGTTCTGCTCCACATATTGATGTTAGATTACTTGCAGAAAAATTCGGTGGTGGTGGACATAAAAACGCTTCAGGATTTCAGTTAAAAGATAAAAGTGTTGATATTGAAAAGATTTTAACATCTATGGAGATAATTTAAATTGAATGTAAGTTTTATAAAATCAGCAGCTAAGCTTAATCAGTTTCCTGAGAGCGAACTGCCTGAAATATGTTTCTCTGGTAGAAGTAACGTCGGTAAATCATCTTTACTTAACTTATTGACGGAAAGAAAATCACTCGCAAAAATAGGAAAAACACCTGGTAAAACAAGGTTAGTTAATTTCTTTAATATTGATAACAAATATATCTTCACAGATCTTCCTGGATACGGGTACGCTAACGTATCTAAAACAGAGAGAGCAAGCTGGGGTGCATTGATCGAAGGATATCTTCATAAACGTGGCAACCTTAAATTAGCTATTCAATTATTAGACTCAAGAAGAGTACCTAATGAAAGTGATATGCAAATGATTGATTTCTTCAACTGTATCAAATTAGATACATTAATCGTACTTACAAAATGTGATAAATTATCTAATAACCAGTTAACTAATCAGATGAAAATGATATCTGAAAAACTATCTATCTCTAAAGATAAAATTATTCAAACAACTATTAGAAAGAGTAGTTCAAAAGATAAGATATTAGAGTATATAAACGAGCATTATTAAACGCTTAGATAAAATAAATGTATAAATAAAATTATTTATATAGTTCAATCCTATCAGATATTTTAATAGATATGTGGTGTAAAACATTCTATTTATACTATTTTTTAGTTGACTAAGTTAAAATATATGAGTAAAGTATTATTAACAAAATTTTAAAAGGACAGAGAGTAAATTATTATGATAACAAATATCTACAACATGTATTGGTGGCAAATGTTATTAAATTTATTCATGCTAAAAGGAGCAATGTCCGTGCATTCTAATTAACTAAAATTATAATTATTAATTTATAATTATTTATAGATAGTAGATATCAACGTAGAGCTTTTTGGCTTTACGTTTTTTTTATGCTCATTTTCAGAAAACGATATAAATATTTTTATCAAAGGGGTGTTATTATGTCAAAGGTTATATCAAAAGAAGAGGTTAAAGTGTTCGTCTACAACATACTGAACGGACTTGGAATGGGTGTTATATTTGCATTAATCCCTGGCGTGTTGATAGGTGAAATTATGAGAACATTTATAGATGTGTTTCCGTACGCAAATGAGATCTTAGCGATCACTACAATATCAACAAGAATTATGCCTGCGATCATAGGAGTATGCATTGCGATGCAATTTAAATTCTCACCGATGGCAACTGTTTCAATAGGAGCTGCCACGATGATAGCATCTGGTGTTGCAACATTTAATCCAAATAGCACCTTTACATTAGCAGGAACTGGCGACGTTATAAACTCACTAATCACTGCTACAATCGCTGTGATTGTTGTTAAGATATTAAACACAAGATTTAGATCAATTCAAGTTATAATCCTTCCTATAACCGTAATATTAGTAGCAGGTGGAATAGGCACATTGTTGCTCCCTTATGTATCATTAACAACTAGTTATGTTGGACAAGTTATAGTTTTATTCACTACCTTGCAACCAACTCTCATGTGTATATTAATTGCGATGTCGTTCTCAGTTATAATCGTTACACCGATCTCAACGGTTGGATTAGCGTTAGCTATAGAGCTTGCAGGAATAAGTGCTGGTGCTGCAAATTTAGGAGTTGTTGCCTCATCGTTCGGACTTGGAATTGCTGGACTTAAAGTTAATAATTTTGGACTTGTAATATCACATTTTATAAGCTCACCAAAAATGCAGTTAGCAAATTTTGCAAGAAAACCAACTATCATATTACCTACCCTTTCAATCGCTGCGATATTAGGATTTGTATCAAGTTTTATAGGTATCAAAGGAACATCACTCAGTGCAGGATTTGGACTTGCAGGGTTTATAGGTCCTATCAATGCTTTCAACTTTATGGACTATAACACAGCAAATAAAATAATTATAATATCAGTTATGTATTTTATTCTACCACTTATTTTAGCGTTTATATTCAAATTTATTTATATGAATAAACTGAAAATAATCGCACCCAATGATTATAAAATAAATTTAGATTAGGTTTAAGTTAATTCAGATTAGTTGATTAGTTACTTATAGAAATAATTTCACAACTAGCATGAAAATATTAAAAAAGTTTTAGGAGATAGATTATGAAAATCATTATGTATGCAGTAAGAGATTATGAAAAAACAGCGATAGATTTAGCTGAGCAAAAATTTAATATCATATTAACAAAATGTCCAGATCTTTTATCTATCGACAATGTATATCTAGCAGAGGGACACGACGCTATTATTTTTACAGGAAGCTGTGATGCAGGTAGCGAGATTTTAGAGAAACTTTCATCGTACAACATTAAATATATCACAACAAGAACAGCAGGTTACGACAATATAGATCTAAAAGTTTTAAAGCGATTAAACATGAAATCTGCACACGTTCCATTATACTCTCCGAACGCAATATCAGAGTTTACTGTTCTATCTATTTTATCAATTTTAAGAAAGTATAATATTATGATTAGTAGAGTTCAAAAACAAAATTACTCTCTAAATAACAATATTGGTAGAGAGATCAGAAATATGAATATAGGTGTGATAGGAGCTGGAAGAATAGGTTTAAAAGTTATAGAAACGCTAGACGGTTTTACTCCTAAAAAAATCTTAGCAAACGATATTGTGATAAATAAAAATGTGGAAAAATATGCAACATACTCATCTCTTGAAACTCTTTTAAAAGAGAGTGACATTATAACTCTTCACACAAATCTAACCGACTCAACTTATCATATCATTAATAAAGAAAGTATCAAACTTATGAAAGATGGTGTTGTGATTATTAACACTTGTAGAGGTGCTGTGGTTGATACGAAGGCTCTCCTTGATGGTATTGATAGTGGAAAGATTGCAGGTTATGCGACTGATGTTTATGAGTATGAAAAAAATATTCTCCATTATAATTTAGAGGGAAAAATTATTGATGATGAGCTATTTAATAGATTGAAAAATAACGACAAAGTTATTATATCACCCCACTCTGCTTTTTATACAGATGAAGCTGTTGAAAATATGGTTGAATATTCTATAAAAAACATCTATGATTATATTGAAATCGGTAGCTCAGATAATAATATTTCAACCGATTAAAGGATTTAGATATCACATTACGCAATTATATTTTTGTAGCAGGAGTGACTTGTGCATTAGTACTGCTCTCTACTGCGTACATATATTCTAAGAGTAACACACATGATGCTCAAGTAACTTTTCTTGGTGATGAACAATATCTAACTGAAATAGTTAAAGATATTTATAGTGCGAAAAAATCTGTGTACTGCGGTAACTATATGTTTAAACTTGATGAAGAGTTGATAGGCACACCTAAAAATGAACCAGTAGCATTAATCGCAACGGCGTTAGTTAAAGCTAAAGAGAACGGAGTGGATGTTAAACTGTTACTTGATATTGAGAAGAAAACAGATAGACTAAGTCGGTATAA
This sequence comes from uncultured Deferribacteraceae bacterium, assembly GCA_947041165.1. Lineage (GTDB taxonomy): Bacteria > Chrysiogenota > Deferribacteres > Deferribacterales > Mucispirillaceae > CAMQYB01. Next base: position 19,272 of record CAMRCY010000013.1, read on the forward strand.
TACCAAAACAGCCGACATACTTAATAAGCATGATATCGAGATATATTTTGATAGCAGAAAGAAAAGGTTTCATCCAAAAATGTGCGTTATAGATAATAATATCGTATATATCGGTAGCCATAATTTCACCTATTCAGCTATGAAACGCAACAACGAAGTGTCTGTTAAAATTGTATCAAAAGATATTGCAAAAGATAGTATTAAATATCTAAACGAGATAGATAAACAACTTTACAAATAATAATTTATCTTATATTTTGAACTGATGGATAATTAAATAATCCTCAAAATTTAATGAGCTTTAAGATAAATATAAAGTATAATGATTAAAGAATTTCATTATGATAGCAATATAGTTATAGATAGGAGAAGTTTTAAAATGTTTGGTCCAAACCCTAATGATATATATCCAAATCCAAAATACAAATCGGTTATCTTTTTAAAAAATATAGTAAAAAATCCAAATATAGTTGTTGGTGATTACACATTTTATTCATCAGAAAAAGAGTGTCCAACACAGTTTGAGAAGCATGTTACGCATCATTATGATTGGGTTGGTGACAAATTGATTATAGGCAAATTCTGTGCGATAGGCGAAGGGATTGAGTTTATTATGAACGGTGCAAATCATCGTATGTGTTCAATCACAACCTACCCGTTTGACATACTTGATGGTGGTTGGGAACTTAGTAAACCAGATTATCCTATCATGCCGTTTAAAGGCGATACTGTGATCGGTAACGATGTTTGGATAGGACAAAATGTTACAATCTTACCTGGTATCAAAATAGGTGATGGTGCAATTTTAGGTGCTGGATCGCTTGTAACTAAAGATGTTGATGCGTATACTATTGTTGGTGGTAACCCTGCAAAAGCGATACGTAAAAGATTTACTGATGAGAGAATAGAGTATCTTCTTGATGTGAAATGGTGGAATTGGGATATTGAAAAAATATCTAAGAACCTCAACCTATTATGCAGTTGCGATATTAATGTTGTCCAAAAAGGCGATATCAAACCAAAATAGTAAAACTAGATGAATATAATAATTCGCAGTAAGCTACACGGCAGTAGATAGCAAAACTAGATCAATGTAATAATTCACAGTAAGCTACACGGCAGTAGATAGTAAAACTAGATCAATGTAATAATTCGCAGTAAGCTATACGGCAGTAGAAAGTAAAACTAGATCAATATAATAATTCGCAGTAAGCTACACGGCAGTAGATAGTAAAACTAGATCAATATAGTAATTCGCAGTAAGATACACGGCAGTAGATAGTAAAACTAGATCAATGTAATAATTCGCAGTAAGATATACGGCAGTAGATAGTAAAACTATATCAATATAATAATTCGCAGTAAGCTACACGGCAGTAGATAGCAAAACTATATCAATGTAATAATTCGCAGTAAGATATACGGCAGTAAGTGTTATCACTTAGCTTTCGACAAAATCCCAATTGATTTATCTACAACCATTTCAGGTGTTGTACGAGTTAAACATTCATGCTCACATTTAGGATACACGCATCTATTTCGGCACTCCATCTCATGTTCAAACACAATTATCCTCTCAGCAGAGTTCGCAGGCACCCAGTTAACTGAGCATTGTTTTGCAAAAAACACTATAACTTTTATTTTCGTAGATACAGCTATATGAAATATCCCGTTATCATTACCTATATGTAATGACGCTCTCTCTATTACCGATCTCTGTTTTGCTAAAGAAAAAATCTTCCTATCATCTAATGTTTTATTTCTCATAAGGCTTCTAACTTTATCAGCGTACACATCTTCATTAGGTCCGTACAATATCAATATTTTCGCATCAATTTTATCAATTAATTCATCTGCAATTTTAGCAAAATAATCTAATGGATATCTTCGATACTCTCTTCTTGATACAACCGACATAGTTATCAGTTTGTCATTATTTGTAATATTCAGCTCTGTAAATAGATTCTCAGCATACTTTCTATCCTCATCAGATATATAAAAATCAAGAGCCACATCCTCTTCAAACTTCTTAATATCTACTAAGTTTTTTAATAATTGCATCTTATGGTTAGCCGCATACGGTTTAGATTCAAGTGCCGACAATGTTTCATTATATGATAAAAATCTACCTTTACGATCAGCAGAAATTCTTCTTTTTGCACCTGTTAATAAAGCGATTGTACCTGTCATTAAATGACAATAAAAATCTATCACAATATCATATCTCTTCTTGCGTAATTTTAAACCGATCGCTATAACACTAAAATAAGAAGATAAAGGTTTGATGATTATAAGTTCATTGATATAAGGATTATGTCTAAATACATCTGCCGAAGGAAACTCTGTTAAGAAATCTATTTTTGCATCAGGATATGTTTCTCGAAGTGCCCTAACTGCTGGAGTTGTCATAATTACATCCCCAATTCGCTTTGTTTGTATCAATAAAATATTCATCTTTTCCTCGCAATAAAATATACTATGAAAGCTAATTGATGGCAATACTATTTAATTGGTATTGCTTTTGCTAGACTATAGTTGAAAATATATTTTAGGTGTTCTATGAAAGTAATGAGCAATCAATTCACAAAAGGAATTGACAACGGTTTTAAAACATATGGATTAGAGGTCAAGGCTACTGAAGTTGGGGTTACAAGCTCGCTTTTTCGCCTTAAACTGCATGATCTTTTTCATGAGTCTGAAACGATAGGTTTAGCTATTAGCAATCCAGCTGGAGAAGATTTTAACTCTGACTGGAACACAATAATCAGCAACGATCTGATCCCTCTTCTTTATGAATGTAAAAGAGTTGACATGATGACTCCTGTTGCACTCATAGTTCCATCAAGCGATCTTACAAAATTAGTTGCATACCTTAAACTTCTCAATATTGAAGTTAATGTCTATCAACTTTTTCAAGGCTACTCTGTTGCTGGAATTAAAAAAAGTTATATAGAAAAATTTTATAACAATTTTATGAATGAGAAAGCAAAACTTTCAGACACGGTAGATGAAGTTCCTCTAATTAATGAAAAGTCATTGAAAACTATTATAGCGAAAACACTCACTATCAATTATCAGCAAAGCAAACATTTAAGTGATATTGTAAAAAATAATAAAGTCATCTCTATGCCAGATCTTATGAAAGGTGCGAACCCATCTGTATCTGACAACAATGAGAGTAACGTAAATAATGATAGCACAGATAATAATAGTAATAAAAGAATGGCAAGCATTTCTAAAATTAACAATTTTGCTCATCTATATAAAAAAATTGCGGTAGCCTCTTTAGTTGGTATAACGATCGCCCTTCTAGCTTCTGTTTTAAAAGTTCTATATTTCTCTAATGTTACAGTTACAGAACCTGCAATTATAATTTCAGCAAAAACAGCTAATAAAGAGCTATATAGAGGGTTTAAGTTTTTTAAAGAACCTAATACAAATCTTTTAAAAGTGCTTGCTAAAAACGAAAAAATATCAGGAAAATATCTAAATAAATTAGCTGAAACAGATCTATGGATTAATGTTGTTGAGAACCCTAAAAGTAACGCTGATTTTATTCTCTACGCATCTAACCATGATTTAGAAAGTGTGAGGATCAGTGCTGCATCTAATCCATCAACACCATCTACTATATTAAATAAGTTAGCATTTGATAAATCTGTAAATGTTAGAATGGCTGTTGCTAAAAATCCATCTACTGCTGGAAGCGTGTTAAATGCACTTGCAGTTGATGTTAATGGTGTTAAAGAAAATTTATTAGAAAATATAAATCTAACTCCTAAACTACTTAAAAGTATTACAGATAGCACAACTCCTACCTGTTCGTTTAACAGAAAACTTATGGCTAATCCATTGACTCCTCTTAACACGATTATGTACAACGAAAATAATCCTGATGATTGCGTAAGAGAAGGTATTGCCTTAAACCAAATCACTCCATCAGATATAGTTGAGCGTCTATCGAAAGATCCTAGTCAAAAAGTTAGATCAGCTGCTCTTATAAGTGATAAAATATCTAACGCTAGGTTAAATCAAATTTTTATAGATGATAGTGTGTTTCTTAATCGTGACGGTCACGACACCGATATGATGGCAGCGATACTTAATCCAAATATTAAGCAAAATATCCTTGAAAAAGCAGTGATTATAAATCCTACTATATTTAATTCGGTTGTTATAAATAATCCTGCGATATCAGAATCACTACTTTCAGATATCAAGATGCATGCTCAAGGTTCAGGTGGCGTAAATCAGTTTCTTCTATTATCTAAAGATATTCCTGCTGATACTGAAATATTAGGCAGAATTGCACAATCAGTTTTATCTGGAAAATCAACAATATTAACTGCATTAAAAAAAGAGTTAAATATAATATTTGCAGAGACAATTTATGATCCATATGTTTTGACAGATTATATGTTAAGATATGTTAATCTTAAAGATAAAAATGATGTTTCACGCTCGTCTTCTTTTAGCGATGACATTGATATCTCTATTGTAGATAACGATAATCTTGATTATACTCCAACAAACTTTACCGATCAAACAGATATTCTAACTTATATTTTAAGCAAAAATAATGGTGAAAAAATTACTAAAGTTGCATTAAATGCTGCTGATAATATCGTTTATGAAATGCTAATTATCATGTTGCCTAAAGTTGAAATTGCTTTAGTTAATAGTAAACTCGTCGATAAAGAGTACACTGACAACTATGCTAAACCAGAAGAAGATTCATATCTATCTAGCGATGAAGTTTTCTTTCAAAACAGTTATAGAATGATTGATCAAGTAAATAATTTCTTTGACGAGGTCTAATGGAATCAAGCAAATTTCTTAATAATGTAAAAAGTGTGTTCTCGTCAATGGGGTTAAAAGTTTTTAAAGGAACAGAAGACTTTCCATACTCTAAACCAGAACTTATTGCAGTATATGAAGAGATAAAAAAATATTATGTTATTCAAGCGATCACTGAGAACAGTTTCATAGAACCTTATACCTCTGTTGATTTGAATGTAGCAGATGAAGATTCTGTTAGATATTATCTTAATCTATTAGAGAGAGATAAATATTTAACATCAATAGCAATCTCTATAATGTTTGAACTAACTGAGGCTATCAGCAACACTTTAAACACTGGTGTTACGGATGAACTAAAACTTAATGACATGACTTGTTATGCAGGTATTGTTACAGATATTGCGTATTACGATTCAATAGAAAAGGTCTTAAATGTTTTGCAAATTGAAAACAAAAGCCTTGATATTATCGATCAGTTTCAACTTATTTTAATATCAAAAGAAGATACTATCAAACTTCAAAAAGGGTTTAATCAAAAAAGCCATACCACAAAGAATTGATTGTCTAAACTCTTTTAACCAAACAGTAAAAATTATATTATTTATGGAAGTGTAGTTATGTCAAGAATACCAAATTTAGTTTATGCTGATGAAGATGGAAATATTTATCCTCACGAACATTTAAAAATGTCTGTCAGATCTGGTACATACGATATGCTTCCATATGATACAGAACTTATCAAACTTCCACCATCATCAAGGCTTTATTTTCTACCACTTACAACAGCTGTTGCCTATGATGAAAACAAATCTACTATGGTTGATTTTGAAGAAGGATTAGCTGTATCAGTTTTTCTGCCACCTGGATATCTTCGTTTATTTCTGCCAAGTTATAAGAAAAAAACCGATTACACTATGCCTCTATTTGCATATACTGCTGTTGGAGAGTTAGATGGTGATCTTGTTGTTCCTGCTATAAAAGTTGATGATGATTCTCATTGGCGTCCATCACTATACGATTTTAGCGATAACTTTGAAAAGAAAGTTGATGAATTTTTAAGTAAAGTAAATAAAAATAATAGATTATATGAACAAATTAAAACATGTGCTTTAAAGTATCATTGTACTGCTGCTAAAAATATATTCTATCCTAGATGGGAGTGTCCAATTCCAACATCTCCATCGTGCAATGCAAGTTGTGTAGGTTGTATATCTTTACAAACAGATGGTTGTGTTTCATCACAAGATAGATTAAATTTTATTCCAACAGCTAGCGAAATAGCTGAGGTTGCATTAACTCATTATGAAATAGCTAAAGATCCTATTATATCTTTCGGACAAGGCTGTGAAGGCGATCCTATACTTCAAACTGATGTTATAGTTGAAGCTGTGAAAATAATTAAAAGAGCTGTTCCAAACCTTACAGTAAATTTCAATTCTAACTGTTCGATACCTGAAAATATAGATAAACTGATTAATGCTGGAGTTGATAGTTTCCGTGTATCAACAATATCGTTTATAGAAGATACATATAACGCATATTATCGTCCTCGTAAATATACTCTTGATGATGTTAAAAAATCTATGGAGTATATTAGAGATGCTGGTAGATATTTACAGCTAAATCTTCTTACTTGTCCTGGACTAAATGATAGAAATTCTGAGGCTGATGAACTTATAAATGTTGTAAAAGAGTATAAAGTAAATCTAATACAAACAAGAAATCTGAATATCGATGCTAATCTATTATTTAGTAAATTGGCTGTTAAATCTGATGAAATTTACGGTATTAAAAATATGCTTAAAAGAATTAAGAAAGAATCTCCTACCACATTATTTGGATATTTTAATAGAATGAAAAAAGATTTTAATAAAGATAGAATGCTTCCAGATTTAAGGACTAAGAGATATGTTTCCGAAGACCCTCGTAAAAATATATAACGATAAAAAAATCATAAGAACCAGCGATGGTTCTTTTACGTTATACTCATCTACATATAATGAAAGCTATAAAACAAAATCAACTGGTGCTTTCACCGAAACTTATCACAAATTTATAAAGCAATCAAATGTGGTTGAGAGATTAAAAAATAAAGACATACGAATTCTTGATATCTGTTTCGGACTCGGACAAAATATCGCAACAACTATTCATGAAGTTGAAAAACATGATCTAAAGAATAGACTGCATATAGTATCTGTTGAGCTTGATCCACATTTAATAGAAATTGTTAGATCTTTATACATTTTATCACCTGTAAAATCATACTCTATATTAAGAAATCTACTTAATAATGGATCACATAAAAACTACTCACTTGAACTATATATTAGAGATCTAAGAGATGTTTTATACAACCTAACTGGTAAATTTGATATAATTTACTTCGATCCATTTTCAAAAAAACATAACCCAGAACTATGGGAACCCCCTGTTTTTAAAAGACTTTATGACCTTTTAGAAGATGATGGTTGTATGATGACATACGCCTCATCAAAAATTATTACCGAAGATTTTAAGTCTGTAAATTTTAAAGTTGAAAAAATAAACTCTATCGGTAGCAGACGACATCCTAGCATTAGATTATATAAAAATATCGATCAATAAAAATTAATATTGTTTTTTTCTCATAAATATCGGATAATTAAACATAAGTTATTTGGAAGTATAAAAATATAATTTTACTTGGAGGAACTTGTATGTACGATAAGTGGAAAGCAGATTACGAAAAGACCCTAGCGAAAGCACCAGAGAGAAAGACACCTTTCAAAACTACCTCTGGATATGTAGTGAAACCTTTTTATTCTCCAGAAGATCTACCGAACTTTGATTTTGAAAAAAGTGTAGGTTATCCTGGACAAGCCCCTATGACTCGTGGTGTACAACCAACGATGTATAGAGGAAGATTTTGGACAATGCGTCAATACGCAGGATTTGCAACAGCAGCTGAATCTAATAAAAGATATAGATACTTATTAGATCAAGGAACAACTGGTTTATCATGTGCGTTTGATTTACCAACTCAGATAGGTTTCGATTCAGATGATCCCATGGCTTCTGGTGAAGTTGGGAAAGTTGGAGTTGCTATCGACTCATTAGAAGATGTAGAAATGTTATTAGATCAAATTCCGTTAGATAAAGTTTCAACTTCTATGACAATAAACTCTACTGCAACATTTCTTTTAGCAGCTTATATGGCTGTTGGAGATAAACAAGGCGTTCCAACTGCAAAACTACAAGGAACTATTCAAAATGATATATTAAAAGAGTATATGGCGAGAGGAACTTACCGTTTCCCACCTGTACCATCGATGAGATTAATTACTGATATATTCTCATTCTGTAAAGATAATGTGCCTTTATGGAACACAATATCAATATCTGGTTATCATATCCGTGAAGCTGGATCTGATGCTGTTCAAGAAGTTGCATTTACTTTAGCTGATGGTATAGCGTACGTTGATGCTGCGATGAAAGCAGGATTAGATGTTGATGCATTTGCTGGTAGATTATCATTCTTCTTTAACTGTCATAACAATTTCTTAGAAGAAGTTGCAAAATTTAGAGCTGCACGTAGATTATGGGCTAAAATTATGACTGAACGTTTTAAAGTTAAAAACCCTCGTTCAGCGATGATGCGTTTTCATACTCAAACGGCTGGTTGTACGCTTACTGCTCAACAACCAATGAATAACGTTGTGCGTGTTGCATTACAAACATTGGCTGCTTGTATGGGTGGAACTCAATCACTTCATACAAATTCTTACGATGAAGCGTTAGCATTGCCAACTGAGGACTCTGTACGTATCGCACTTAGAACTCAGCAGATTGTTGCTAATGAGTCTGGTGCTGCTGATACTATCGATCCATTAGGTGGAGCTTATATTATTGAGCATATGACTAATGATATCGAAAAAAGAGCTGAAGAATATATAACTAAAATTGATGACATGGGTGGAATGTTAAGAGCTTTAGAGCAAGGATATCCACAGAAAGAAATTCAAAATTCTGCTTACCAATATCAAGTTGCAATCGATAAGAAGGAATTAATAATTATTGGACTTAACTCTAATATTATGGAAGAGCCACCTCTTAAAGGTTTATTAAAAGTTGATATAGCTGTTGAGAAAGCACAAGTTGAAAGACTTAAAAAACTAAGAGAGAGAAGAGATAACGATGCTGTTAAACGTGCTCTAATTGATCTTAAAAAATGTGCAGAAGGTACTGACAATATTATGCCTAAAATGGTTGAAGCTGTTAGAGTTTACGCTACATTAGGTGAAACAATGAAAGAACTTGTTAGTGTTTACGGCGAATTTAAAGAGAATGTAGTACTGTAAGAATCTCCTTAATTGGCTTCTTATAGAGAATGTATGTAAAAGATATTTTTAAGAAATATTTTAAATAGTTATTAAAGTGGTGGGGTAGGTTTTATATCTACTCTGCCATTTTTTTATGTTAATTTATGCAACGTGCTTAGCTAGATATATTAACTGTACGCAACCATAACAGATATAAACTTTATACTTACATGTATTTTTTATATGTAAATTTACTGAGAGTATTTAATATTAGTAGTGGAAAGGTTTTATATTTACTCACTTTTTATGTGCTAATTTATACAACGTGCTTATCGTAAGCTTTTGATTATAAATATAATTAAAAGGTAAAGCTTTATAGATACTTTACACCCTCACCTTTTTCATTTGACTACCGATTAATCTGTATATTTTTAATTATAAATTAAATAAATGGAAGAAATTACGAAGGTGTGATAAGGTACGGTTGTAAGATAGGAGTTAAGAATGCATGATGTTATAAAAATAAATGAAGAAGCAAAAAGTTGCCAAACTAAACAAGTTAAAAACAACTCAATACAAATGATAAAGATAGGTAACGGCAACAGCAATGTGTTTAATTATAGTAAAATCTTAGAAGTTTTATTATCTATACAAAAAACATCTAACAGTGATGAGTTTGCTATAGATTTTGGTGACAATACAGAAGAAATTAAATTGATGATTATTGATACGATAGAGATGATAAAAAGAAAAGATACACCAACTAATATCAAAATAAATTTAGAGAAGATAAAAGTTTTTGCAAAGGGCGTATCAGAAAGCATTTTGGCAACTGGTATTTGTACTGAAATTACAAAGACAGTTAAATAAATATTGTGCCTCAATCACAAAGACACTTAAGTAAACATTGTACCTTTATCACAAAGGCAATTAAATAAATATTGTACCTCAATCACCATAGCAGTTAATTAGATATTATGCCTTAATCACAAAGACAGTGAAATAAACATTATGCATCAATCACAAAGGTACTTAAATAAATATTGTGCATCAATCACAAAGGCAGTTAAATAAACATTATGCGTCAATCACAAAGACAGTTAAATAAACATTATGCCTTAATCACAAAGGCACTTAAATAAATTATTGCTTGTTTTTTAATAGCATATAAAGTTAGGTAACTATTAAATACTATTTATTAACAACCTTGATATAATTTTAAAACTATTTTAAATAAACGATTTGAATAGATGTTAGTTAATTATTACAGACTATTTAACGACAACCTTGATATAATTTTAAAACTATTTTAAATAAACGATTTGAATAGATGTTAGTTAATTATTACAGACTATTTAACGACAACCTTGATATAATTTTGGAACAATTTGAATAAACGATTTGAAATAATTTTGAGACAATTATCTAAAAACACTATTTGACAGTAACTTTAAAAACTAGGCTCTAAAAAAACCACCATGCACGCCACCACATACACAACAAACATAATAATTAAAAACCTTAAAAGATCTAAAACCTATACCATACCTAGTAATCGTAAAAATTTTAGAACAAACCTCTTAGTGCGTTTTTGACATTAAGTGCGATATCCTCTTTACTCAGAAGTGTAGGCACAAAATCTATCTCACTAAAACAATCTATAACATTCCAACTCTCGTTCTTTGCAATTCGTAAATATTCATCATATACCAACTGCTGGTAACTGCTATCTTTTTCATGGATATCAACTTTTTGCAAATCAATAGGAGTTGTGATATTTTCGTTTCGCATATGTATTAATTGTGATGTGATTTTTGGATGTGTATTAAGAAATAATATCTTATCAGGTTTTGGAATACCTAATCTATTATACTCTAAATCTGATACCCAATTGATAAATTCATCTTTCTTATCGTTTGGAAGTTTTGCAGCTTGATGAGCATAGTTTGATGACACATATCTATCTGCTATAACAACTTTATTTTCAGCAAGGGATGCTTTAATTTTATTGCTCATTTCAAATCTATCAAGTGAATATAATATAGCTGCAAATTCCGCAGGGATGCTTTTAAGATCACCAAACTCACCCGCTAAATATAACGAAACAAGTCTTGATGCTTCCGTTACGCCATACGACGGAAATGAGTACACAATGTTTTGTATACTTAAACTATCTAGATACTCAGAAAGTAGTTTAGTTTGAGTCTCCTTACCAGACCCATCTATGCCTTCTAAAACAATCAGCATCTTACATCAAGAGCGCATATACACATATAAAACTATCCCTAACACATATCAATCAACAAAGCCTCTTATACATTCATAAAACGACCCATTCACACATACACATCAATACAGTTTTATAAAATACACTCATCCCCTTTAAATTTATATCACACTATATCAAAATTGTTACAATCTACATTTTGCATTTAACTAAAATATTAATGATTATGAGTGCCACCAACTCCCATCACTATATTACTAAAAATAATATCTTTACCTTCTCTCAAAGATTCAACATATGTAACAAGTGCCTCAGGAGCTTTAACAGATCTTATATATCCTACAATCTCTTCTTTTTCATCTTCAGTGATTTTTGCTTTAGATAAATTTTTCTTATCAACACGAGTAACCACAACATAATTATTAACAAGATATGGTTGTGCAATCATCACTCCACCATCTGAAGTTAAGATACTTCTCTTCAGATCATTGTTATCAACTGCATTTAAATTGCTCTCAGCATTAAATCCATTATATTTATTAACTCTAACGCCATATTTTTTTGCAATAGTATTAATGTTTTTATCTACCATATATTTAGACACTTCATCTAACGCAATACCGCCTGCAATACTTTTACTATAATCAGCAAGAACTTTATTTTTAATTGTATTAAATGCAGGAACAACAGCCTCTTTCACATCTTCAATTTCGAACAGATATATATTGTCACCATCTTGAATAAGTTGACTAGTGTCTGACTTAGACAATTTAAATAATCTATTAATATTTATAAGATTAACAAGTTTTAGAGGTATATTATTTTCATTAAAGAAACCAGTTTTATATGATCTTAAACCTTTACCTTTTTCAGTTTTAGCAAATGCAGTAATGTTTCCTGCAGATAAAACTTCTTTAAATTTTTCAAGAATATAAGTTCTATATAGTGAATCTAACTGCTCTTTTCTAAGTTCTGCAACGATCTCTTTTTTTACTTTATTGAGAGCCGTAACTGTGTCACCAACTGTATATTTAGCGATATTTTTTGCATATCTTTCTTCAACGTCTTTATCATCTACAGTGATATTATCTATATTAAATTCATCTTTTTTGAAAATAACATATTTCACTTTAATCTCTTTCACAGTTCTATAATTATCTTGATTGCTAGCTAAAAACTCTTTCAATTTTTCATCAGTTATATTATCTGGAATAAAGTTTGAAGTTGGGATTATAGCGTATGATATATTTCTTGTAGTTGTTCTTGCTTTATATTCAAGATCGATCTCTTGATCAGTCACAACAAGTCCAGCAGAAGATATTAAATTTCTTACCTTGCTAAGATATAAATCATCTCTAATAGATTTTTCAAACGCAGTCGGCGACATTCTATTTGATGCCAAAATGTCTTGATATAGAATAGGATCAAATACTCCACCTGTCTGAAAGTTAGGAATAGATGCGACAAAACTGATAACTTCCTCATCAGATGCGATCACTCCTAATCTTTTAGCTTCCTCTATCAATAAATATCTATCAACAAAATCATTTTGGATAATTTCATCAACGTTATTATCTTCAGCAAACTGTTCAAACATAGGTCCATAACTCTCTTTCAATGTTGCCATAGAAGAGTCATAGAAATTTCTATATTCAGCATAAGGCAATGTTTCGCCATCAACTTTTACTGCAAAGTTACCTTCTGTTTCGTTAGGACCCAGTCCCCAAACAACAAATATAGTTGAAAGAAATGCAAGAATAACTATCCACAAAACAATAGTCAAAAATTTACGATTTCCTCTCATAGCGTTTAACATATATTCAGCCTCAAATAAAAATATTAGGATTTTAGTACCGATCAAAAAAAAATACTACCAGCATATAAATGAAGACCTGACGACGTCAACTACACATAGAAAGTATCGTTACCGTTGCTTCTGTTACGACCTGGCGGAGTTCACAAATTTAATATTGTAGTGTCAACCAGTCAGGCCATCATAAATATACTGATATAAGCAACTAACTTTATACTCTAAACATATATATGTCAAATAAAATAATTAATCTTTTGTAAAAGATATCCGAATAATAAAGAAATTAATATGTATCATTTGCAACTTTATGACATATATATAGATTGCCAGTTAATTATCATTTGGTGATTAATACTATCTTAAGAGAGAGAGAGAAGATGAAAAAAAGAAATAGCTTATTTTCGACCATAACACTACTAATGTCACTTTTATTTATCGGGGGATGCTCTGTAGCCACAACTACAACTAATGCAAGTAGATCATTTTTTGAAGAAGGTAAAAGACAAATTATGCAAAAAGATTTTGTAAAATTTGAAGAGGTCGTAAGTAGTTATGCTAAATCTGCACCAACTCTTAATAGTTTTACTATGAAAATAGCGAACGCTGATCCAAAAGCGAAAACTATCCTTGAATTTGAAATAATGTACTCATTTGTTGGTGGTTTTAGAAAAGATATCTATGACGAAGAAGTTGAAATGATGCTTGATAAATCAAAAATATTTGAAACATATCAAATATATTGCAACAGTAAAAAAGCTAAATTCATTAAAAGCACATCTTCTAAAAATATCTATGTTTGTACAAAAGGTAGTGGCAGAACAAGAGAGTATCTATTTGCAATAGATGATCCAGATGTTTCAACTGGTTACTATTATGGTAATCCAAGATACGCTAAAGCTTTCAATATTTACTCAGTTATTTTCTCTCGTAGTGAAAGAATGTTTAAAACTTCTTTCTAATAAAAGTTGATTTATTAAGATAAAATATATTTATTAATTTGAAGTTAAATTAATAAGATTAAATAAAAAATTTATTAAACCCCTATACCTTAATTGATATAGGGGTTTTAATAATTTAGATAATACATATTTATAAACCAGAATAGGTTTATAGATGGTGTGTTGTTTAGAACAACTTAGATGTTACTTTTTAACACGAACTCTACTACTCTCAAGGTTATTACTAATTATATTATGCCAAGTTTTACTTCACGTTAATTTCAGGCCAATTAATATTAGTTGGAAACCCATCTTGATTTGTGATATCTCTCAACTGCCTGCGATACTCTTTATACATCGCTTTACTATCTATAGATAATGGAGAGTCATCCATCTGTGTCCAATCTGTCTCAGATATCAACTGATCTCTTTTTAGACGCTCTATTTTTTCTATGCACGGATCTATAAATACATTTATAGAATTAAGTTCATCTCTAGTTGGTTTTGCTTTATCAGTTAAATTCCATTCAAGGATATCTATTGAGATACCTTCACTATTTTTTATAAACTTAACATCTTTCCATAAATTTATATATCGTCCCATATAGGTAACGATTTTTTCTTCTAAAGTTATTATCCCCATGCTTCAAAACACCTCACTTCTCTCCATAAACTATTTGCAAAACCTGCATTTTCTAAAGACACTCGATAACACATACCTATGTTTTTAGTCTTAATAACTATCTGTGCACAATATTTATCACTGCGTAAATTAAATAGAAATCCATCACCAATCTCTCCTAAATACACACGAGTGTATGAACTCATGAATGAATGATCGCAAACAGTCACATCATTATGATCTAAAGAGTTTTCAGGATGATGCTTAATATCTCCAAACATACCTATCATATCTTTTACATGTTTTGGAGCAACAATTTTATTCAAAACAGTTGCAACACTTATCTCATCATCTGTTGCAAAAGTATTAGCGATAACATCACCTACCCCTTTAGGAGAAACGATTTTATCAGTCACAACACCAGCAATAACCTCATCATCAGTTGCAAACTTATTACTAAGATCAGATGCTATCTCTGAAATCATAGCTGATTGTTCATTGATCTCAATTTTGATTGCAGCAATCGTATCTTTATAACTTTTCGATTCATTATAAATATCAGTTATATCACTATACGATACATCCGAATCATCTAAATATAATGGTGGAAGTGGAAGTTTAGAGATTTTTGCCGATAAAATCAGATACAATTGTGTTAATTTGTCTAATGAGTTTTCAATATCTTTCTTATATAAAACATTATGCTCATCTGTCTTTAATTCCTGTAATAAGTTAGGTGTTGCCAATATCCCTAACACGTCACCATTTGAAAATTTAATACACCCTGCATCTGTTAATGTAATATATCCACCGATCAGTTCATTGTATTCTATTGAGTAATCAACATCATTAATCAATTTTACTTCAACATTATCTCTTACACCATATACATCTAATGAACTATCATCTAACAACTTAAAAGTAAAATCATAACGCTTTATATCATCTTGATATAAATATTTATGCGATATATTGGTTGAAACTATTGCCATCTTTTAATATTAACCTCCTTCTAATTTAGTTGAATTATACTACACTTATCATATTTTGTCAACTTTAAGTTTATTGAACTAAGTTAATAGTTGCTTTTCTACTAATAGAATTGATAAACATTTAATACATTTATATTCTTTACAAAATAATAATTGTATTGGCAGTTAAAAAACAATACAATAATATTATTGCTTAGAAATATCTTTGGAGGTGTATATGTCAACTGTTAATAGTTTTATTAACAACGTAGGTACAAAAGTATCGACTACTAGAAGATCTTTTATTAAAGGTCTAACAGCGCTTGGACTGCTCACGGTTACAGTAGGTTGCGAGAGTAGAGATACAAGTTCTAGTAAGATGTCAAAAGGACTATCAGAAGATCCTTATTTTTCAGAACCAAACAAGATTTACAGATATGGTACAACGGCTCATAATTGTGGTGGCAGATGTGTTACTCAAGCAGAAGTACATAACGGTAGAATAGTGAGATTTTTCACTGACAATTCTACAGAAGCATTTGATGGTTCAGATTTTGATATCTCTGACAGAAATTCACCTCAAGCAAAAGCTTGTTCAAGATGTAGAGGTTATAAAGGAAGGCTATATCATCCAGGTAGATTAAAGTATCCGTTAAAACAGACTAAACAACGTGGCGACATGAGTGGGTTTGTAAGAATATCTTGGGACGAAGCTTTAAAAGAAGTTGCTACAAAATTAAAAGCTGTACAACAAAAATATGGACCTGAAGCATTTCATCCTGTATATGCTTGTGGAAACATATATTCAAACTTTCAATCATCTGGATATAAAGGGGTTCTATCTGTTGTAAGCCCTAATGGAGTAGCATCAGGTGCTGCACCTGCAATAAAACTATTAGGTGGTGCTACATCATTTGTAGCTGATTACTCATATCATCAATATGAGTTTATGGGAGGCTACGGCGTATCTTATTCAGGATTTGATTCAGGCGATGGAGTTATGGCTGGACAGATAACAATACCACCTACTACAAATGATATCGCATCAAGCCAAAGCAGAATAGTTCTATGGGGAAGCAACATTGTTTCAACAGTTAATCCGTTAAGCAACTCATGGGTTAAATCTATGCAAGACATGAAGAAAAGTCGTCCTGATTCTATGGTTTATTATATAGGGCCTGAATTTTCTGACACTGGAATAACTGTTGCTGATGAGTGGATACAAACAAGACCTTACACCGATGTTTCGTTAATTTTAGCGATCATATACGAGCTTGTTGCCACTGATAAATTAGATATAGATTATCTTGATACTATGGTCTACGGTTTCTCAGGTTCGCCACAATATTGGCTACATGGAAAAAATAGAACTATCCTTACAGAAACACCTGATGAGTCAGTTATAAAAGAGTATCTTAAAGTTGATGCAGTTCCAGCTGGAGAATCATTTCTATCATATCTTTTAGGTAACGGAAAACTACCTGCATCTACAAAAACTGATTGGGCAGATTATTCAGATGATAGTTCAACAAACTATATAGCAAAATCATTTGGTACATCAGATGATAGTAGAAAAAGATTTGCTGTGTGTTCATATAAAAACTCTCTTGGCACTAAAACAAAATACCTTACTAAGGCAGATTTTAAAACTCCTAAAACTCCTGAATGGGCATCTAAAATCTCTGGTATTCCTGCATCTAAAATACGTGAATTAGCTTTACTTTATTCTGAAGCATCTCATCCTGGGAAACAAATTTGGAATGAGTGGGCTGGTGGACAATTAAAACAATCTGAAGGTTGTTCAACTATATTTGCTTTACAAGTTTTAAATATAGTTACTAAAAACTGGGGAGTAACTGGAGCTGGTGTTGCACGTGGTGCGATTGCTAAAGTTCAAAAGGTTGATCCTAAAATGATTAATATAGAAGATGTTAAACCTAAATCGTGGAAAACTATCCCTCCTGCACCACAAACAATAGTAACAGGAGCTACGCAGTGGAACAGTGCTGTTAAGTTCGCATTTGGAGATATGTTAAAACATAACGGTTACAAACCGAACACTCCTGACTGGTCTACTAGAGAGTTTGCAACTGGTAAAGCATATTATGACGATGGTGGCGTAAAAGGTTTAGTTAAACGTATATACGATGAAAACAATCTACCTAAAACATTTAAAGATAAAGATAATAACGAATTTTATCAGTGGATCGCAACTGACGGAACTAATGTTGATTCTATGGCTAAAGGAGTTGGTAAAAAACCTGTATACTCTGGATTTAGATTTATATTAAACTCTGGTGGAAATATACCTGTTAATCAGCACGCAAACGCCCTTGACAGCGTTTCTATGTATGAAAACCTACCTACCTATGGATACAGCAATAAACGTCTTAATGTGGCTAATATGTCTGATGCATTCTATCTTGTTTCATTTGACAACTTTATGTCAGCATCACCTAGATATTCAGATTATGTTCTTCCTGCTAAAACTTCTTGGGAGCAAGCAGATTTTAGAGATTTATTTTGGGGAAACACTATATATCAAGATGAAGCTATTGCAGGTCCTGGTGAGTCTAAATCTACATGGGATTTTGCAAGGGATCTTATAGTTGAATACGGCGGAGAAGAAGAAGCTAAAAAATTCGCACCTGAGCTTATGTCGTTCAAAGAATATTTTACTGATTACTACAAAAAAAATGTTGAACCAAAAGATTCTGGATCAGCATATGAAGGAAAAACTTTTGAAGAGTTTTTAGAGAAACCGTTTCTAACTAATAAACCTAACAATCAAGAAAGCATACCTGTAATGTCTGACACAAGAATTGCATTAGAGGATTATTTATCGAACAAAGATAGTAATAAAAGTATACCGTTCACATTTAATGAAGGACTATATACATCTATTATCACACGAGATGCATACACATTATCATTTGGTGGTATAGGTGGTGATCAATACTCTAATCCTACCGAGTGTCCTAATCAATCTGGAAGATTTCATATCTACTCTGGATCACTTGTGTGGAGATATAAAAACGCATACAATAAATGGCATGCATATTTAAGTGAAGATAATCGTGGACAAAATAAACTTGACGCTGAAGGTGATGACATCGTCTACCCTATCCCTATGTATTTTGCTTACGAAGATTATTTCACTGATGCTTACGGATTAAAAAATAGTAAAGAACTTGATGGAAGATTTTTAGTTACAACAACTCATGATAAATTTAGAGCACACTCATCGCAATCTGAAAATCCATATCTTAGAGAGCTTACAACAAGAACTGTTGGTGGCGAATTATACTCTGGAAATGATTCTGGAACATACGCAATCTCATCTAATCCTGATACTGATATGAATGAGTTTCCTGCTATCAACTCGTTGATTGATAAAGATGGTAGATCTGAAGTTGATGCCTCTTATGCTCAGATACTTATTAACGATGAAGATGCAAAAGAGATGAAAATTGACAACGGTATGTTGTTAGATATCTATAATGAGATCGGGACTGTTCGAGTTGTTGCAAGCATAACAAGTCGTTGTGTAAAAGGATTTTTAGGACTGCATCAAGGGTTCTGGTTTGATCCTCGTAACATATCTGGGAAAGTGATTGATGTTGGTGGAAACTGTAACACTATAATGGCATCTAAACCATCAAGATACGATCACGGTAACGCTCAACAATCTGCGATGGTTATGATTAAAAAAGTTAAAACAAACTCATAATCAGTATTTAATAAAGAATGAATTAAGGAGATATATATATGCGTTACGCATTCTATTTTGATCAATCTAAATGTATCGCTTGCAATGCTTGCACAGTGTCATGTAAAGATTATAATCAAGTAAACCCTGGGCCTGTTAGATGGAGAAAACAAGAAACTCATGAAAATCAATCAATAGGCAGAGTGTATCAAAATTTTGTGATGAGTTGTAATCATTGCGAAACACCTGCTTGTAAAGATGCTTGTCCTGTTGAAGCTATCGTTAAACGTCCTGATGGGATAGTTATTATAGATAGAGATAAATGTGAAGGGATCACTGCTTGCATTATGGCGTGTCCATTCTCTGCAATTCATATCGCATCTGATAAACAAGAGCCTACTAAAAAAGAGAGTTGGACGATTGAACACCCTGCTCAAAAATGTCATATGTGTTATGAAAGAATAGATGCTGGACTTAAACCTGTGTGTGTTGATGCTTGTCCTGTTTATGCACTTGATTGTGATACAGATGAAAATCTTAAAGAGAAGTACGGCGATCCACATAGACTTAATAAAGAAAATTTCAGTTACGCTTACAGCAATAACGATGATGAAACAACTGGACCTAATTTTTATATTAAAGAGGGATCATTATTAAAAATTACGAAGTTAGATAAATGAGTGAGATAGAGCTTAATTCAATTCATGCTGGTAGAGAGATTGTGTACTCATCTTTTGCAGATATTTTTCTCTTTCAACCAACTGAGAAACAGTATGATATTTTAAAAGAGATTATCCCTCCACTAACTGAAATGAGTAGTTCAGCGGATAATGTGCTTATGAGTGAAGGCGTTGAATATCTTAATAAATTTTTAACATTACTTGACACATTAACTGGCGACCAGTTAGATGAATTTAAACTTAATCATCTAAGAAAATACACACGGTTATTTTGTTTGAATGATGATATTCCTATCGCTGAGTCGTACTATACATCAACTGATAAACTGATGATGCAAGACTCTAGGGATAATGTTTTAAAACTGTATAAAGAGAATGGTTTTGAGTATCAGTTAGAGTCAAATGAACCAGAAGATCATATCGGTATTGAATTACTATTTTTATCGTACCTATCTAACAAACTAGCAACTAAAGAGTTTGCATCAGATGAGTATAACAAGATATTGGAACTACATATTGAGTTCTTAAACATCCACGTTTTAAGCTGGATACATGGCGTTCTTGATAAGTTAAAAGAGTTTAAAGAATCTAGTGACTTCTATCTTCCTATTATAAAATTTATTTTAGGATATGCTATTGAAGATAGAGCTTTTCTTGAAGATATATTGAAACAGATTAAGGATAACCGTAACTAAGTTTTTAAAAGAAAACAATTAGTAATAATTTTTATTTAGTGGGCGTGTGTATATTATTTTTATAGTATATATATGTCCACTTTTTTTTGTATATAGTTAATAACTGTTAAACATTCTTATAATAAAAATATTGAACTAATTAACTGTAATTAGCTAACTGTAATTAGCTAACTGTAATTAACTAACTTCAATTAGCCGTAATTAATTCAATCAACTAATTTACAAACTAATCATAAGTAACTAGCTCAACGTAATTGATCTAAAAGTAATCTCGCTAACTGTAAGTAACTAGCTCACCGTAATTAATCTAAAAGTAATCTCGCTAACTGTAATTAATTAACTTCAATTAACCGCAAGTAATTCAATTAACTAATTTACAAACTAATCATAAGCAACTAACTCACCGTAATTGATCTAAAAGTAACCTGTCGCTGTAATTGGTAAACTTGTCACGACTTAATTGAACTCGCCATAAATAACAAACTCCCATAATTACATTACTCTTTCCACCAGTTCATATCGATATTTCCACGAATATTACACTCGATATTAGATATATTATTGAACGTATAATCCACAAGTTTTTTCATATTCTCAATAGATCTTTTACCAGTCGCACTAGCTAACCATCTCTTGATTACACCTTGTCTATATATATCACCCTTTTTGACAACTCTAAATATTTCAACCCGTACAGCACGATCATCTGATATAAACTCTCCAACAACTCCTTTGAGATATATATCATCACCAATTCTTGTAAGAGCAATTACTGCAGATTTTTTCGGATTATCAGCATCTATTCTCTCGTAAACTTTATTCTCATTAGCATACAATTCTGGCAATGGTTGAAAAGACCAACCAGGTACTAAGGCATATAGTTTCACAATGTCAACCATATAACTTGCCATAGAAAGTTTGTATATTAATGCAAAATATTTTTCATTGCTCTCAACCTTAAGACTGTCATATCTGATCTGATTAAGAAACCCAACCTTTACACATGGATAATTGAGATCCTCAAGACTTTCTAGATCCACAATAGGTAAAACTGCTTTAGGTCCACAAGATATCAACACAACTGATATAAACAGTAAACAAAAACTCTTAATCATCTAAAACTCCACAGAAATACTTAGCTAAAATAATTATAATATATTAAATAGAATTAGGCTAATATTTTTTAATAAAATGACGATTAAGTATATTATGATAAAGATAATCTCTAATACAATATTTTTAATATTTTTCTCGTTTATTACAGCGAATGCTGATACAAAAATAGGTATTGCCCATCCAAATGAAGAACAAATTAAATTAAAAATTGAAGAAAGATTTACTGCTCAAGATTTAATGCCAGAATATAATTGCGTAAACCCATACGATTTAGTTAGGTTTCCTAATGACTCAAGATTATTAAACTGTCTTATAGAAAATAATGTGTATGAAAATTTTATACCAACTTGTGAAAAAGCGAAAGAAGTTAAAGCTCTTAACTGCACCGATAGCACGATAGAAAGTCTTGAAGGGCTTCAACAATTTCCTAATCTTGAATCATTGACGATTAGAGGGCTTGAAGATAATGGAAGTTTAGTGAAAGATTTAGCACCACTGCGTAACCTTGTTAATCTAGAATTTTTATCTATTCCATCTGCAAATATCGATGAGATTATCTTTCTGTCAAAATTAACAAAATTGAGAACACTTGATTTATCTAATAACCATATTACAGATCTATCATATTTAATATTTATGGAAAAACTTCGGATACTACGTCTTGATTATCAAGCACCTAATTTTATCACCGATATATCTCCTCTTACATATATCAGCAATCTGCAAAACGTATCACTTAGAGGAAATAAAATCACAGATCTAACTCCATTTACTTCAAGCAGAAATCTCTACAATCTTAATATTAGAGATAATCGAGTTACATCTCTTCAGCCACTTATTAATCTAAAACAGATCTATAACATAGATTTTTCAATTAATTTAATTCAAGATATAACTCCACTTGCATCACTAGGGAAATTATCTGGAGTGGCTGGCAGTTTGAATAAACTAACCAATATTACTGCATTAACTGAACTTAAAAATATCGTAGCTGTAGATTTTAGAGCTAACTATATTGTCGATGTTGCACCTTTTGGAAATATGAAAAATATCGCTGGATTACAACTTGATAGAAACTATATTACAGATATTGAGTCAATCAGTCAGATTAAACGCAATTCACATAAAATGAATTTATTAGGACTTTCTGATAACTGTATACCTCTTGAACAATTTGAAAATATTAGATTTAGTAATAAAATAAATACAAAACGATTCACTAGACAGTGTGGTGTATTAGATCCAGAAGAAACAACTCCAAACCTTATCGGTATCGTAAATAAAGATATAGTGCTTGATCGCATACCATCTATTATAGATGAAGGAACAGCCGAAGATTTAGAAGATCAATTAACACAAGGTGGCTGTTCAATAGGTACTTCAAATAATACTGATGTGTTACTTATCCTTATTGCAATATCAATCATAACTAGATTATTTTATAGAAGATTTTTTAATAGAATTAATTAATATTATAATTAAAAAACTATGGCAATCAATTTCAAACAACAATGTTATAAAAATATCTAGACTATCTCAACCTAATAGCTATAAACCTGTAACAATATTTATAATAAAAATACAGCAGAGAATTATATTAATTCCACTACTGTATTTATCTATTTTTTATCAAACAATTATCAATCAAATTCAGCCAAATAAAAACAAAACAAACACCCATTCAATTAATTAATAATCAATTAGGTATTGTCTATCCACTTAGCATAAATATAAAATTAAAACTTTAATGTTGCAAAATAATCTTCAACTGTTTCGGCTCTACGAATTTTTTTAACCTTACCAGTTTTCTTAAGTAACAACTCAGCAGATCTCAATTTACCGTTATAGTTAAATCCCATTGCAGAGCCATGAGCACCAGCATCATGTATAACTACGACATCACCAATATCCACTCTTGGAAGCTCTCTATCTATTGCAAACTTGTCGTTATTTTCACAAAGTGAACCTACTACATCATATGTTAATCTCTCTCTACTATCAACATCGGTATTAGCTAAAACAGATATATAATGATAAGCACCATAAAGTGCAGGACGCATTAAATTTGCCATACAAGAATCAAGTCCTACATATTTTTTATAGATATCTTTTTTATGAATAACTGTTGATACAAGATATCCGTATGGTCCAGTTATAGCTCTTCCTAATTCAAAACATAATTTAGGTTTCTTTTTCTCATTAGCAAAAAATGAATTATAACACTCTTCAATTTTTGAACCAAGATCAGACCACTCAATTTTTTTATCCTCAGGTTTATAAGGGATACCAACTCCACCACCTAAATTAACAAACTCAATATTTATTCCAAGCTCTTCTTTTATCTCATGAACAAGTTCAAATAATATTCTAGCCGTCTCAACAAAATAATCTACATTCAATTCGTTCGATGCAACCATAGTATGTAAACCAAACTTACGAGCACCTTTCTTTTTAGCAAGAACATAAGCCTCTTTAAGTTGCTCTCTTGTTAAGCCATATTTTGCTTCCTCAGGTTTACCGATAATACTATTTCCTTTTTTTAACGATCCTGGATTATATCTAAACGATATAGTTTTAGGAAATGAAGATATACTTTTATCTAAATAATCTATATGGCTGATATCATCAAGGTTGATAATCGCATTAAGCTTATCCGCATATTGATACTCATCTTGAGGAGTGTTGTTCGATGTGAACATTATCATCTCATCTTTTATACCAGCTTTCTTAGCAAGCATAAGTTCCGCAAGTGAAGAACAATCTGCACCAAATCCAAACTCAGCTAAAAGTTTTAATATTGATGGATTAGGCAACGCTTTTACAGCAAAATATTGTCTAAAACCTTTAGACCAACTAAATGCTTTTATAAACTCGTATGCATTTTCCTCTATCGCTTTTTCATCATATATATAAAAAGGTGTTGGATATTTTTTAATTATACTATCAAGCTTAGACTTATCAAACGGCATTAATTTCTTATTCATTTATATTTCCTTTATAAAATTATACTTTATCTTCTTATTAATCTTCACTAATATTGGATCTTTATAGTATGTAATAAAAAGCAAAAAAATTCAACTGGATTTTCATCAAAATTAATCTTACTTAATATTTCGACAGTTTATTAAAGTAAATATTGTACTTTATATCGTTTTTTGCTATTCTAACATATAATAATTAATCGATAGAAATATTGTTATATGTTTGAAATTAGCTATATTGCTATTTTTATATATATTGGAGAGTAGATAGTGCCATTTAGAATAGTAAAAATACCGATTCGTGATGTAAAACTTGGAATGATTGTTATCAAAACGGAACAACCTAATGTTGAATTTAAAGAATTTGGTATTCCAATAACTTCTTTGACTAATATCGAAGCACTTAAATCTAAAAAAAATGAACATGTTTATATCTGGAAAGAAGATGTTGACGTATCAAAACCAAATCCAACTATTGTTTCTCTTATCCAAACTGGATACACAGGAATTAGTCATAAAGTTGAACTTAATCAAAATCTAACCTCTGACAACTATAAATATAGTAATAAAATATTACAAGAAGTTATTAAAATTATTGAACACTCTAAAGCTATATTTGTAGAGTCTTTAGCAAGTATTAGAAAACTTGATAGAAAAAATACTGTCGGCAATTTCTCTAAAGCAATAGAAAATGTTATCTTCATAGTAAGGAAATATCCGTACATCATGATGGATATACATAGATATAAAACCATCGGAACTGTTGATGATATACACGCAATAAATGTTATGGCTATCTCATTAACCTTAGCACATGAACTAAAACTTAATACAACATCTCTTATAACTATTGCAATGGCAGCGTTGCTTCATGATATCGGGAATACGAGAATACCAGAAAGATTATTAAAAAAAGTTAATGATTTTACAGATGAAGAGTTCACCGTTATGAGAAAGCACCCTGAATGGGGAGAAAATATATTATCTCGACATCTTTTTATTCCAGAAGAAGTTACAGCGATAGTAGGACTTCATCATGAAAGATTAGATGGATCAGGATACCCTAGCCGTTCACATGGAAATTTTATATCTAAAGAAGCTCTGATTGTTGGGTTAGCTGAAGATTTTGATAATATGGTATCTGGTGGTGCTGTATGCTCTTATAACATAATCCATGGTACTGAGGCTATTAAAAGATTATACGCTAATGCTGGCAAAAAATTTCCTGCAACTGATGTTAAAACGCTTATTAAAATTGTTGGTATATATCCACTTGAATCACTTGTGAAACTATCTGATGGTTCAGTAGCTATCGTATGTGAGGCTAATCAAACAACACCTATAAAACCTAGAGTAATATCTTATGGCGTTGATGCGAAAAATAAAGCTAAGTTTATCGATCTATCAAAAACAGATGTCACAATTTCATCACCTATAACTGATAACATCTATGGTATAGAAACATCTATTGTCATGAAAAACTATCTGAATGCTCGATTAAAAAGCGATACGAAATAAAATTCTAACACCAATCTAACTAGCTGATTTTCTATCACTAATAATTAAAACACTCACAATAATAAATAAAAATATAGGTGAAAAATTTGCTATAAATGGTGATACAGCTCCCCTGTTACCAAATGATAACATCGCAGCTTGCACTACCCAAAACAGCATTCCTGCTGAAAATGCCATAGCAACATTTTTAGTTATAGAGTAATTTCTTGAAAAATTTATAACGATAGGAAATGTCAAAATCATTAAAACCAAAACAGATAACATGTTAGCTATTTTAGAGTATAATATCATCTGATAGTGATTAGTATTCAACCCTCTATCTTTAACAACTTTAATTATATTATAAATTTGAGATGGCGTTAAGGAAGTCGGATAATCTGTATTAACCTCTAAAAGTTCTTTAAAAAGCTTTGAAGGAATTTGATATTCACTATCGTTCGTAACTTTAGGTGGAGTTTTTGTTAAGTCTACAAACATCTTTCCTTTAGAAATAAAATCGTTATCTTTTTTAGTTATAGTATCTACTGACACATAGCTTTCAATCTGTCCGCTTTCGCTTATATTATAAAATTTAACGCCCTGTATAGAGTTGTTTAACACATCCATAAACTCTATATGAACCAACCGATTACTACCATCCATCATCCATATGTTCGAATATTTTCTGCTGATAGTTACAGGAACTTCTTTGATATCGGCTAATAACTCTGATCTATATATTCTTGCTTTTGGAACACCTATATACTCTAAAAAAACCATTAAAAGCACAACAACTATTCCAACTGAAACTAACGGTATTGAAACAGATGATACTCTTCCACCAAAAGATACATAGGCTAACATTTCATTTGAACGCATCAACTGTACAATGGTCATCACCGATGCTATTGTGGTGGTTATGGGCATTGATATATTATTGTTTATAAATATCCAACAGAACTGGAGTTGGATAAACTCTATTAATGTAAAATCATCATTAGTAAGATTTTTGAGTTCTCCCATTGTGGATGTGATAAGCGATAAGGTTATCACTCCGAGTTGAACGATTAATAGGTTCTTTATAAAATATTTTAGAATGTATCTATAGAAAAGTTTCATATAATATTACTATATAATATATTTACTTTAATTTAAAGCACCATTTACTAATTCATGATATCTGTTATTAGTCTTTATACGATGCTCTTCTATTGCTGAAAGATAATTGTTATATATATCATCTGATAATATATCACTTAAAGAGCTTAGATAGTCTTCAAATATATACTGCTTTTCTAGGCGAAAAAGTTCTAATGATGAGATATACTCATCAATTTTATTATTAAGAATAAGTTGAGCTTCTGCTTTATTTTCATTAGATAGTTTATCCTGATCTAGCAGATCATTAAGGAAAATTCTATGAGCAATAACTTCCCTTGCAAATGGGTTTTTAAAACCACCTCTAAATTTAACTATACTCGTTGAAAAATGTCCTATCACAATACCTATCACAAAAACAGATATAAAAACAATTACCGCCTTACCGTTTCTAAACATATAACTTTACTCCAAAATAATTAAAATGAAGATAGTAATGCAACTTCAGACATATACTCTTCAAATATGATAGGTGACGCATAGAAATAATTAAAAGTGAACACCGTAAACAAAAATAACGCCATCGCTGATGAGCCAAAAATAAATTTTAGAAAAAACTTATCCGCTATAAAAATATCGCTTAAAAAAGAACTTTTCTTAACTTGATCTTCTCTAATTCTAGCCATTACGTCACTGGTGAAAGATATTTTTAAAGATGATTTTTCTGATAGATCAACTTTACTTAAAATATTTTCTATATCTTTATCTTTAAATTTATAACTCATAACTACTCTCCTATATTAAAATATACATAGCGATTAACTATCTAGATTTTAAAAAACTTCTCTAACTGACTTTTCAGTTTCTTTCTAGCTCTAAACGCTATAACCTTTATATTCGACTCTGACAAACTTAATAAAACAGCAGTTTCTTGAATAGATAACCCATCTGTGTAGATAAGATTGATAATATTACGCTCTTCTGGTTTTAATATTTTCATCGCTTTTTTAACTAAATCAGCACTCTCATTTGATAGAACTGTTTCCTCAGGAGAACCAAGTGATGCGAACTGATCTGCAATATTATCACTCGACTCTTTCTCTAGATCTGAAAATGAACACTCTTTTGATGAATATTTACTTCTCCAAAAATCTTTACAAGTTCTAACACTTATCACTGAAAGCCAATGAGAAAATGGTGCATCTTGCCTATATCTGTGAAGAGATTTATAAGCTTTAAAAAATATATCATTAGCTACTTCATTAAGATGTTCAACACCGATATGATACATAACTATCTTCTCTACAACTTTTGAATATTTATTTATAAGCTTAGAGAAAAGATCTGTATCTCCACCTAAAACAGCTTTAATTGTTATATTATCTTCAGTAATATCTTTCTCTTTTTGCGTTTCCAATACACATCCGTTTGAATGATTTACAATCACTCTTTTTGAACGAGAGTAACCTAATATAGGTTGTAGAATATCTTCTGTACACATATTAAATAAATACAAAAAACTATAATTGTTTATAACAAAATCTAATCTCATAAATATTAGATAACCCAACTTGATATATATTTAGAGTTTCAAACTATCTCTATACTATATTAGTCATCCAAACTTACAAAAGGTTACAAGATATTTTGATTGCAAATAGTTATAAACATCTTTATTATATCAAAATACTAAAAAAGAGCAACAGGTGGATCGATTTTATGACAGAATTTGAGAAAATGATAAACGGCGATGAATATGTTTTTGATAAAGAAGTTCATAAATTATTTATTAGATCAAGAGAGCTTTGTAGAAAATATAATAAATCAAGTTTCAATCCTAAAAAGAGGAAAAAAATATTAGAGCAACTTTTTAAGCGTAAAATTGAGTTAGGGGATATATATATTGAACCTCCTTTCTTCTCTGATTTTGGAATGAACACTACGATAGGCAACAATTTTTATGCTAATTTTGGTTTAACAATTCTTGATTGTGGAAGAGTAAAGATCGGCAATAATGTTATGATCGGACCAAATGTTGATATCTATGCAGTGACACATCCGACTGATATTGCAACTCGTGCACAAGGTAGACATATTTCATCAACTGGCGAAGTTAATATAGGTAACAATGTATGGATCGGTGGAAAATCTACGATTATGATGGGTGTGACAATCGGAGATAACTCGATTATCGGTGCTGGATCAGTTGTGACAAAAGATATTCCTGCAAACGTGATCGCAATCGGTAACCCGTGCAAAGTGCTTAGAGAGATAACTTAGTACATAAAATAAATTAACTTACTTTGGTATCGCATAAAATAGAAAGTTTATGAAAAGTGAAGTTGATGAAATTAATTAAGCAAACGTGATCGCAATTGGTAACCCATGCAAAGTGCTTAGAGAGATAACTTAGTACATAAAATTATTTAGCATATAAATTACGTAATTTAATTATTATTAAAATTGAAAGTTGATAAAAACATACTCACAACTATTTCATAACATAATAGTTGTGCTGTGTGATGATTTAACTAACACAATCCAACTACACACCATTCACTCACGCAATCTAGGTGATGCAAAATCTTTTTAAGGTCATACAAATAACATAGTAAATCATCTACGGTAGCAGCACATAAAAAAGGATACCGTCCTATGCAATACACATAGTTCAATATCCTTTTATTATATTCTTTTAATCAATTAATTAACTTGCTAATCAATCAATAAATTTTTAAACTCTAAAACATTTTGTTCATTAATACCTAACAACTAATAACTTTCAAGAACTTCTTTCACTTTTGCAGTTATATGCTCTTCATCTATTTCAATTCTTTTAAGGTTATCAACAACTACAGATATCTTATAATCATCTGTTGCTGCCGAGTCGATAATAATCATCTGTTTGCCACGATACTCGCACATACCACCACGTGCCTTAGTCTTCTCATATCGTACCTTAATACCTGATTTTAATGCGACTTCCTCTAACTCCCTAAGTAAAAGTTTCTTGCTGTTTTTAGTCATTATTTATTTCATCAAAACTTTATTTACTGTTTACAAGTGGCGACATAGCTCTTAATTTATTAACCGAAGTTTTTAAAATTTCAACAGCTTGATCTACCTCTTCAAAAGTATTATTAATTCCAAAACTAAATCTTAACGTACCATGAAAATCTACCTCGTCCATACCTATCGCACCTAATACATGTGATGGAGTTGATGATGTTGAGGTACAAGCTGAACCTGCTGAACAACATACCTCTCTTGCATATACCATCAATGCTTCGCCTTCTATAAAACGGAAAGTTGTACTAGAGATTGATGGAACTCGTGGAGCTGTTGTACAGTTAACATATGTGTCTGGTATCTCTTCTGCTACTTTCTTCTCAAATCTATCTCTAACAGCTTTAAGATGCTCAATATTTTTATCTAAACTTTCATTTAAAAGTTCAAACGCTTTAGCTATACCTACTATGTATGGTATATTTTCAGTACCAGGTCTAAGTCCAAACTCTTGATCGCCACCATTCATAAACGGCTTTAATTTCGTTTGAAACTCTTTATCAATATAAAGAACTCCAATACCTTTTGGAGCATAAATTTTATGTCCAGAAACTGTCAACATATCAACACCAAGATCTGAAACATCAACAGGCATCTTACCCATCGCTTGAACAGCATCTGTGTGAATAAATATTGAATTATCGTGTGCTAATTTAGCGATCTCTTTTATCGGTTGAATTGTTCCAATCTCGTTATTGGCAAGCATGATAGTTATCAAAATAGTATCTTTACGTATTGCTTTTTTTACGTCATCAATGTTAATTAAACCGTTTCTATCAACATCTACGTAAGTTACTTCAAATCCTTCTCTTTCAAGAAAATGACACGGCTCTAATATAGCCTTATGCTCTATTGTTGATGTTATAATGTGCTTACCCTTATGAGCAAGTGATAACGCTGCCTGACAGATAGCTATATTGTTAGCCTCTGTTCCTGATCCTGTAAAGATGATTTCATCATCATCTGCTTTTAAAACATCTGCTATAACTTTTCTTGAAGAATCAAGATGAGATCTTGCCTCTCTACCTAATGAATGAACAGATGACGGATTGCCATATATATCTTCAAAAAATGGAATCATAGAGTCTAAAACTCTTTTATCTACTTTAGTTGTTGCTGAATTATCAAAATAAATTGCCATACTCTATCGCCCCCATATACTTATTTAAAATCTCGTAACCACTTCCATTCCAACCTAAACATCAATACTTTTAGTTGATGAGTTCTTAATACTGTAACTACTCAATCTACTAAAGCATCAATACTTTTAGTTGATGGGCTTTTAATACTGTAACTACCCAATCTACTAAAATAATTAATACTTTTAGTGATCTATTTTTCGTACTGTAACTGCTTAATCGACTAAAGCATCAATACTTTTAGTTGATGAGTTCTTAATACTGTAACTACCTAGTCTACTAAAATAATTAATACTTTTAGTGATCTATTTTTCGTACTGTAACTG
The DNA here is from genome assembly GCA_947041165.1 of uncultured Deferribacteraceae bacterium. GTDB lineage: Bacteria > Chrysiogenota > Deferribacteres > Deferribacterales > Mucispirillaceae > CAMQYB01. Next base: position 51,251 of record CAMRCY010000013.1, read on the forward strand.
CTTA
>CAMRCY010000014.1 GCA_947041165.1 uncultured Deferribacteraceae bacterium
CATCGTTATAAGATTTAATTATATCAACAGTGCTATCCGTTGAACAATCGTCAACAATAATTATTTCAAGGTTAGTATATGTTTGATTTAATACAGACTCTAATGTTTCAGCTAAATATTTCTCACCATTATAAGTAGTGAGGATAACGGAAACTAAATGTTGGTTATCTGTTTTTTCATTCATTATTTTTTATCCTTTGGCAATTTTTTGTTACCTAAAAAATACCATTTCATTGCACGTGAAAATCTTTTAAACCAATCTTTTAATAGAACAGCATCACTCTCTAAATAAGGTTTTAGTTCTTCAATAGAGTGATAATATTTTAATGCTTTTAATGGCGTTAAGACATTTGATAGGCTAAGAAAAATTTTGAATTTAACAGCCAATTTTTTTAAAAGAATTTCGTGATCAAACACATTACTTTCGAGGTTATATTTTATTATCATATTATAATAGTGGATGATCCATTCGTTTGTTTTTCCTGTATATGATAACACATCATTACGTTTTCTCACAGCGATATGGTTATTTATATCTTCTTCAGTAGCAAAAGGCAGCATAGCTTTTAATAAACTTTGAAGCATAATTGTGTCTTCTCTATAGTTTACATTTAAGTCATTTTTAGATGTGTTAGTTTCATGAATTCGGTAAGCAACATATTTATTTTCTAATACATACCATTTAATTCTTAATGCCATAAACTGCACAAACAGTAAGCTATCGGCGGTAACTTTTAGTTCAGGTGTATAAGGGGTGTCTAACAATTTTAATACAGAAGATCTATACATTATTGTTGGATGTAAAAAACTTATATCAAAAAGATTTTCAACAGCTAGCTCTTTTTCATTTAATGCTACAACAGGTTCTGAAATGCTAAGGTTTTTGTAGATCATTTCTTTGCTAATACCTGTATCAAAATAAAACATTTTAGAGTTTAATCCAGTAAGGTCTTTATTTTCAAGGAGTACTTTTAACATTCCTTCAGCTCTATATGGAGAAGATATATCATCGTGATCTTGCATCATAATAAATTCGCCTGTTGCAAGTGATAACGCTTTATTTGTGTTATTCGCAATACCTAAATTTTTCTCGTTTAGATATAGTTTTATTCTTTTATCTGTATAGGATTTAATTATTTTAATAGTTGTGTCAGTTGAGCAGTCATCAACAATAATTACTTCAAGGTTTTTATATGTTTGATTTAATACAGATTCTAAAGTTTCTGCTATGTATTTCTCGCCGTTATATGTTGGGAGAATTACTGATATTAAAGGAGATGTTACACTATCTTTACTCATATTATTATTGATTCCTCTTTATTTGTCTGCTAATCAAAGCTTCGCATTATTAACACTTATTACATTATAGCATATATATGATATTTTATATTTCTTTATTTTTAAATAGAATCCAACTTAAATTTCTTAAAAATCTTTTCTGATATTCGCTTAAAAATTTTGGAAAAGATACAGTATATGGTTTTAACTCATCTATCGATGTGTATACTTTATATGCTATAAAAGGCGAATATATATTTGCTAAAATTGATGCTGTTTTAAATCTAGCAACAGTTTCTTTTTTTAAAATATTATCATCGCAAAAATCATTATTAATATTTAATGCTAATATTTTTTTAAAATGATTGATTAAACTTTCATTATCTATTTTAAGCACCTCTTGTTTCAGCATTAATTTTGCGTGTATAAGTGCATCACGATCAGATATATCTTTTAAATATCCTTTTATTGTGATCGTCAATATCTCTAGCTTATCTTTGTAAATTTGTGAATTTTTAAATTTTACAGTTGTGTTAGTTTTATGAATTCTATAGGCAAGCAGATCATCTTTTAAAAGTATCCAACTTGCACCTGCAACATTTAGTTTGCTCATAAAATGAATATCGCCATCAACTATAAACTTATTGCTGTAGTAACTATCTAATTTATTTAGCAGAGATTTTTTATAGAAAAGTGTTTGGTGTCCAGGGTAGCTATATACGCCGATCGCATTAAACTCGTTAGCAGTTTTATCTATATTATATGTATCTACTTTATTATATATTGTACTTGGTGGATTATCTTTAAAACGGTTAGCATGTAAAGTTACACCTGTAACATCTGGGTGATCGATTAAACATTTAAGTTGTAGCTCTGCTCTTGACGGTGAAGATATATCATCGTGATCTTGCATCATAATAAATTCGCCTGTTGCAAGTGATAACGCTTTATTTGTGTTATCCCCTATACCAAGATTTTTTTCATTAACAGATAATTTAATTCTCTCATCGTTATAAGATTTAATTATATCAACAGTGCTATCCGTTGAACAATCGTCAACGATAATTATTTCAAGGTTAGTATATGTTTGATTTAATACAGACTCTAAAGTTTCTGCTATGTATTTCTCGCCGTTATATGTTGGGAGGATAACTGATATTAATGGAGAGTTGGTGCTAATGTTACACATATTATACATTGATCCTTATTACTTTTATTTACTATCTAAGATATAATGTTTTGACAATTATTGAAATAATACAAGTATAACCTACTCTGTATTTCTTCTCTTTTTATATGTCAACCACGTTAAGTTTGTAAAAAATCTTTTTTGATATTCGCTAAAAAATTTCCAAAAAGATACTGTATATGGTTTTAGTTCATCAATAGATTTATATACTTTATACGCTGTGATAGGTGAATATATATTTGCTAAGATGGATGCAGTTCTAAATTTTATATCTGTTTCTTTTTTCAATGTTGTATCATCACAGAAATCGTTATTAATATTTAATGCGAGTATTCTTTTAAAATGATTTATCAAATTTATATTATCAATTTCAAGCAATTCTCTTCTTGCCATCAATTTTGCATGCATGACAGCATCTGTATCTGATATTTCTGCAAAATGTCTTTTCACAAGAAGAAGTGATATCTCTAAGACTTCTCTATATATTTGAGGTTTTTTATATTTTGCTGTTGTCATAGTTTTATGCACTCTATATGCAAGCAGATCATCTTTTAAAAGTATCCAGCTTGCTCCTGCTAAGTTCAATTGCTCAATAAAATAAAGATCTCCAGCTATTGTAAACTTACTGCTATAATAACTATCAAGTTTTTCTAAAATAGATCGTCGATAAAAAAGTGTCGGATGTGTGAGGAAATGATATAATCCTAGTGCTTTTAACTCTCTACTGTTTTTATCTATATTATAGTTATCTGATTTTTTATAAATATCATCAGGCGGTGTATCAATAAAACTTTTTACATGTAATGCAACCCCTGTAACATCAGGGTTATCAACTAAACATTTATACTGTAACTCTGCCCTTGACGGCGAAGATATATCATCATGATCTTGCATCATAATAAACTCTCCAGTTGCAAGGGACAATGCTTTATTACTATTCTCTCCGATACCAAGATTTTTTTCATTCACATATAATTTTATTCTCTCATCATTAAATGATTTAATTATTTTAACAGTTTTATCGGTTGAGCAATCATCAACAATAATCACTTCAAGGTTTTTATATGTTTGATCTAGCACAGATTGTAAAGTATCTGCTATAAACAACTCACCGTTATAAGTGGGAAGTATAACAGATACTAAATTATTTTTAATCACTTAATATTATTCCATAGGATTTCTACAGTACTATATGGATCATTACCATCTTCAATAAGTGCTTTCACTTTATCAGGTGGAAAAATATCGTTAATCAATTTCTCTTTCACAGCACCATATGCAACATGTACTAATCTTTCATTAAGCTTTCTTCTTTTTAATTTATTTTCTTTAAAGAAGTCTTCGTGAATATTAATTCTTTCAATTAGTTCGTCAACGCCTTCACCCTTTTCAGCCATAGTTTTTAAAACTTCAACTGTCCATTCGTCACGTTTAGGAGTAATTTCTAACATCATTTTAAGATCATTACTTGTTCTTTCAGCACCATCTCTATCAGATTTGTTAACAACAAATATATCTGCTATTTCAAATATACCAGCTTTAATCGCTTGTATGTCATCACCAAGTCCTGGAACTGTTACAACGATACAAGTGTCGGCTACCATAGCGATTTCAACTTCATCTTGTCCAACACCTACTGTTTCAATTATAACTATATCTTTTCCCATAGCGTCCATAATAGCCACAATGTCCATAGTTGAAACTGAAAGTCCACCAAGATTTCCTCTTGTACCAACACTTCTAATAAAAACACCTTCATCAAGTGAGTGTGTTGCCATACGAATTCTATCACCTAAAATAGCACCACCAGTAAATGGGCTTGTAGGATCTATTGCGACTACTCCAACTGTTTTACCAGCTGCACGAAATTTTGTTATTAGTTGATCAGTTAAAGTTGATTTTCCTGATCCTGGAGCTCCTGTTATACCGATAATGTGAGCATGTCCAGTTTTTTTCCATATCTCTTTCATAAATACTTGATAGCCTTCACGTCTATCATCAGATAATCGCATTAATCTAGCCGCTGCGATTACTTCTCCGTTTAATGCTCTTTCAACAAGATTGCTCATTTTTTCACCTTTAAATATTTTAATCGTAGCTAAATAAGCTTATAATAAAAGAATAGAAATAAAACTTAAAATTTTTTAATTATACTAAACAACTTATTAAAACAGAATAGAAATAAAATTTATAACTTTTTAATTATATTAAACAACTTACCAAAACAGAATAGAAATAAAACTTAAAATTTTTTAATTATACTAAAGAAACTTATCAAAACTAAATAGAAATAAAATTTATAACTTTTAATTATACTAAATAAACTTATCAAAACAGAATAGAAATAAAACCGCCCAAAAAATGTAGGCGGCTTTTTTATTTATAGTGATAAATTTTTAAAACAATTAAGCAGACTTAGGCTTGATATTATCATTAATAAATTGTACTGCATCATCCGTTGGAGTTCCAGGAGTGAATATTCTAGTTACGCCAGCTTTATATAAAGCAGGGATATCATCTTCAGGAATAACTCCGCCACCAAACACTGATATGTCTGACGCGCCTTTCTCTTTTAACAACTCAATAACTCTTGGAAAAACTGTTGCGTGTGCACCTGATAGAATAGATAGACCGATTGCATCTACATCTTCTTGGATAGCTGTTGCAACAATTGCTTCAGGTGTTTGTCTTAAACCTGTGTAGATCACTTCAAATCCAGCATCTCTCAACGCGCGAGACATAACTTTAACACCTCTGTCATGGCCATCTAATCCTGGTTTAGCCATCAAAATTCTAATCTTTGACATAGTCTTAATCCTCCATTAGTTTCTATAATGCTTTTATATTTACTTGTCATAAGTATAAATTATTACAACAGAATTTACAAGCTTTATATATGAGTTTATAACTTTTTATCTAAATAGTCTCTAAGTCCCTCGCCAAAAAGATTATAACCTAATGCTGTTATTAAGATCGCAACACCTGGAAATAAAGATAGCCACCATGCAAAAATAATATTATCTTTACCGCTTGTTAATATATTTCCCCATGAAGGTGTTGGAGGTTGCACACCTAGCCCTAAAAAAGATAAACTAGATTCTGTCAATATCACACCTGACATAGATAATGTTGCTATCACAAATATAGGTGAGGCAACATTTGGTAATATATGTTTGAATAAAATTTTAAATGATGAAATGCCTGATATTTTTGCAGCAAGCACATACTCTCTTCCAACAACAGATAAAGTTTCAGCTCTAACAAGACGAGCTACACCCATCCAACCTGTTAACCCGATAATTATCATTACATTAATAATTGATGGTTTCAAAAATGCAATCACAGCGAGTATAAGAAAGAATGATGGAAAGGCTAACATGATATCTGTGAAACGCATAATAACAGTATCTACAAATTTACCGTAAAACCCAGAAAGAAGTCCTAGTATTGCACCGATGAATACTGATATTCCAACAGCTACAAATCCTACAAATAATGAAACTCTTGAGCCGTATAAAACTCTTGAAAATAAATCTCTACCTAACTCATCTGTACCAAATAAATGTTCTCTACTTGGGGGTTCAAATGTAGTTAATATATTTATCTCTTCTGGATTATAGTTTGTTATAAATGGTGCAAATATCGCTACTATAACAAAGAACAATACAATTGATAATCCTATAATAAGAATTAAATCTTTCTTTAATGTTAATCTTCTCATAAAGTGATTTATGCTCCTTTGCTTGTCTATGAAATTTATAATACTTTTATGAGTATTCTGTTGGATCAATATATATGCAACTGTTATCTGTAATTAAATTATATATGATTACTAAATTAGAACTTAATATATAGATTAATGTTATCTGTGATTAAATTAAGTTTATGAATATCTAATTCGTGGATCTATATAAGCGTATGCTATATCTGCAATCAAATTTCCCACTAATGTTAATAGTGATCCTATAACTAATATTCCCATAACTGTTGGATAATCTCTCATCATTACTGATTGATAAAATAATTGTCCCATACCTGGGATAGAAAATACCGATTCAAATATAACTGATGATCCGATTAGTCCTGGTATTGATAAACCTAATAATGTAACGATAGGCAACATAGCGTTTTTTAATGCATATCTAAAAAGGATAGTTTTTTCACTAACGCCTCTGGCTCTTGCTGACATTATATAATCTTGTCCTAAAACTTCTAATGTTGATGTTCTGCCAAATCTTGATATTGATGCTATACCACCAAAAACTGTGATTGCTATAGGTAAAGTTATATGTTTGATTATGTCTGACAATTTTGCAAGTGTTGAAAGTGAGTCAAAGTTATATGACGTAAGTCCTGAAATAGGTAGCCATCCTAAAACAATTCCGAAAAAATACATACACATAAGTGCTAACCAAAACATAGGTATCGCAAAACCAACAAACACAATAATTGTGACTGTTTTATCAAATACTGAGTTTCGATAATATGCAGAGAGAACGCCAAGCGGAAGTGCGATTAAGAATATTAAAATCATACTGATAATATTTAAGCCTAAGGTTATCGGTAACCTGTCACCGATTTTATCTATTACTTTACGCCCATCTGATGAGAATGAATCTCCAAAATCTAATGTTGCAAATTTCTTTAACCATATTAGATACTGTTTATATATAGGTTGATCGAGGTTATACATTTTAACAAACTTATCTCGTGCAGTTTCAGAGTATTTAGGGTTTAAAGATTGTTGAATAGTAACAGTGTCACCTGGTGCTAAATGCATAACAAAAAATGATATAACGGTTATACCGATCAATATAGGAAACATTGCAATCATTCTTTTAATAATATATTTTAGCATAATCTATCTGTCCTTACTGTTAAAAATAATACTGTTTAATACTCGAAACCTTCTAGCATGCTTACTGTTAAAAATAATATTGTTTAATACTGGAAACCTTCCAGCATGATTACTGTTAAAAATAATATTGTTTAATACTAGAAGTTTTACACAATGCTTACTGTTTAAAATAATACTTTTGCTCTAACTTTCTTACATACCAATCAATAAGATTATGTTTTAATCCAGCAGGAGCAGGTTCGATATTTTTAAATCTTTTACTTAGTGCAACATTTGCATAAGGTGTATATAGGAATATATATGGAGCATCATCTGCAATCAGTTCTTGTATCCTATTATAGATCACTTGGCGTTGTGAAGGCTCATAGGTTTCTCTACCCTCTATAAGCAGTTCATCAACTTCATCATTTTTATAACAGATAAAATTTAAACCTTTACCATCACATCGTGAAGAGTGCCAGACATCAAAAAGATCAGGATCTTGAACTATATTCCAACCCATTACGATAACTGAAAATCTTCCTTTGTTGATATTTTCTGATAAGAATGTTGACCATTCAACAATTCTAATCGTTACATCAATTCCTATATCTTTATAAGCTTTTTGTAAAATTTCTGCTATCTGACTTCTAACTTTATTTCCTTGATTAGTTAATATTTCAAACTCAAACTTTTTGCCATCTTTATCAAGAAACCCATCGTCATCTGTATCTTCATAACCGATCTCTTTTAAAAGTGCTACAGCTTTTTCTGGGTTATAATCGTATCGTTCAACATTTCCATTATACCACATCGTATCTGTTTTATATGGACCAGTTGCCTCTTCTGCTCTATCGTATAAAATTCCTGTTATAATATCTTTTTTAGGTGTTGCATAACTTAACGCTTTTCTTAAAGTGCTATTATCAAATGGTGCACGTCTAAGATTAAATCCAACATAAGTGTATGATGAGTCTAGATATGAATATGTGTTATAGTTCTCTTTATATCTATTCATATTAGTTTGTTTTGTTGCCTGCATTGCTGAAAGCGACATCGTATCAATAGATCCATTAAGCAGTTCTAAAAACGATGTTGCAGTATCTGGAATTACTCTAAATATAATTCGTTCAAGATATGGTTTAGATTCAAAATAATCTTCGTTTACGATTAGTTGAATTGAATCACCTTCAGACCAACTAAGCATTTTATACGGACCAGTACCGATAGGCATTCTTTGTAATGCAGATTGCGTTACAAGTTTTCCATCAAGCAGATGTTGAGGCATCATCCATATTCCCCAGCTATTTAAAGCAGGCGAAAATAAAGTTTTATATCTAACAGTTACTGTATGGTTATCGATAACTTTAAATGACTCTATCAATCTAAAATCAGCATCATAAGATGTTGGAGTAAGATTATCTATCATAAATCTATAAGTGAACTCTACATCTTTTGCAGTAAAAGGAACGCCATCGTGCCATTTAACATCTTTACGAAGATGAAAAGTGATCTCCATTTTATCATCAGAAATCTCCCATGACGAAGCTAAATCGCCAACTAGTTCCAAGTTTTTATTATACTTAACAAGTCCGTTATATATATAACTTGTAACATCATGCGAAGCTGAGTCTGATGATATCGCAGGGATAAGATTTATCGGTTCACTTATTGTAACAGTTGCAAAAGCATCCCCAGGTGCAGGATCTCTTGATATAAATGAGTGTAGTTCATCAAGCTTTGTGTTTGATGCTTCGTAATGAAAATCTGTTTTATCATTGCCACTATTTAAGAAAATTATTGCAAGGATGATTGCAACTACTGTGATTACTGCTAAAATTAAATATACGATTTTTGACATTTTTAACGCTCTATTACTTTTTATTTATGAATATATTTGCTATGCTTATAAATTGTTTTTTATTTATTATGCAACTACTAAATTTTACAATCATTATTTATATGATTTTATAAAATCATAATTTATAATCTCATCAACCGAACTATCAGGTTTAAGCAAAATATCTTCAACTGAATTTTCTGCGTATGAATGATTAAAGTAAAGGTTTTTCATATCAATTAATTTTGTTCTTTTCAACATATCCGTATAATATTCATAGTTGCAATCTTTACCGTTAAACCCATTTGTATCGTATAAGTTTCTAATATTAATCCAATTATTCCATGATGTAATTTCTGCATTTGATAATTCTAGAAGTTCCTCAAAATTTTCTTTACCGCTGTATGAGTAGGTTATAGCTGATTTAGTAGATTTATTGCTGTAAACTTTCTCTAAATATTTAGGGAAAGTATCTATAAATGCATAATCTAATTTTATATTTTTACTACTACCGATATTTTTATCTATACCGTTATCGTTAATATTTCTTTCAAAAGAACATCCTAAAACCGTGCTTAGATATTGTTCATTTAGTGCGCCTAAATAATCTGCTCTAAATATCGAAGCTATTGAACCACCATCTACAACATGAAATGCAGTAAAAAATTTCATTGAAGCAGATTTATACTCCATCCATGCAAGACGTTCTTTTTCAATGATAGCTTGCTGTTGTTTAGTTAAAGAGAAAAAATATTTATATTCATAATACTCTAACAACAATCTATTAAAACCGTTTTCGACATAACTTATATTTGTCATATCTGCTTGAGTATTGAAGTTATAAAGTTTAGGAAAAGTTTTCTCTATTGCCTCTTTTAATTCTGTATAAGAGTTGTAATTATCTTTTAATACTGTATCGGGAGTTATCAAATATTTATTAACGTACCATAAAACAAAATCATAATTTCTTGATGATATCAGTTTAGCTAACTCACTATTTACAATCAGATATAACTGATTAGATATTAGAAGTTCAGTCGCTGGAACATCAGTATCGTTAAAAAGTAAACCGTTATTTTTTACTGCCTTTTTCTCTAAAACAGTTAATAATGTTTGATACTTTTTATCTGTATTTTTACCAATATCAATATTTCTGTTTTGTCTGTCTACAGTTTTGCATCCAAATATTGTACATAATAAACAAACAATTAAAAGGAGTGCTTTTTGCTTTTTAAACATTATCAAAACGCTTTCTCTAGAACCTCTTTAAGGTTATAGTTGATAACATCTTTCATAGAACTATTATCTTTTAATAAAATCTTGCCGTAAGAATCTAATATAAAAGAATAATTTGTATATACGTTTCTAAGATCAATTAATTTCTGTTTTTTCAATTTTTCAGTATAATAATCATACGCACACTTTTTATTATCTAATCCACTTTGATTGTAAGACTCTCTAATTTTTATCCATTCATTCCATGCTTCAAGTTCAGCGGTAAGCAATGTGATAATTTTATCTATAGATTCTTTAGAGTAACTACTCTCAAGATATACAAGATACTCTTTAAAATATTTAGGTGCAGAACTAATCAATTTATCATCAACTTTAACAGTTGCTCCAAGATCATCATTATCAAATGAACAACTTAAAATTGTACCGTAATATTGATTATCAAGATTTATTGAGTAATCGCTATAATGCATAGATGCTATACTTCCACCATCTACAACATGAAGTTCATAAAATGTATCCCTTGCAAGAGCTTTATATTTTATCCAAGCTTCTCTCTCTTTTGCTAATATTTTTTTTTGTTTATCTGTTAATGTTGAAAGGTATTGATGTTCGTACGATTGCAACATTAATGAGTAAAAGTCGCGTTCCATAGCTTTCATAAAACCCATATCTAATTGAGTAAAAAATTTGTTCTCAGGAAAAAGATCACTTAGTATAGTTTTAAATTCATCGTATGAACTATATTTATCTTTTAAGGCAGTTTTGTTATCTGATAGATATGTGTTGATATACCATATTAGTAGATCATATCTATCTTCTGATATAATCACCATTAGCTCGTTAGCCATGTTGATATATTTATCCTCTTCAGATAGGTTCGCAAGTTCGTGCTCTTCTTTAGTTGTTTTGCGGTCTTCATTATCTTCAGCTCTGTTCTTAAATTGGAATCCAACTGAACTTTTTATTAAAGAATTTATTATTTTTTGATTTTCTTCATCAATAGCTAAATTTTGTTGTGCAACAATTTTAGATGTTTTCTCTTCAGTAGTTTTTATTTCTTTAGAGTTCGTGATATCAATAATTTCATCTTGAGCAATTACAACTAGAGAATTACCTAACAGAATAATAACCGAACAAATAATTAATAGTAGTGCTTTTTGCTTTTTAAACATCTCTAATATATCCCCTAAATATTACTAATACCTAATTTATCTGAAAATCCAAATATTAATCCAACTCCAAATTCAACTATAAACTTAGCCAGGTTACAAACTAAGTTTAATTACAAAACATAAGTTTTAGTTATAACGCATAAGCTTAGTTACAATGCATAAGTTTAATTACAAAACATAAGTTTTAGTTATAACGCATAAACTTAGTTACAATGCATAAATTTAATTACAAAACATAAGTTTAGTTACACTGCATAAACTAGATTACACTGCATAAACTTAGTTACAAAACATAAGTAACTTCTAATCCATAAAAAACAAAAAACAAAAAGCATTAAACTTAAAAATCTAATGCTTTTGAATGATAATTATTTTTATTGTCATTTCTACTAAATAATAGTGAAAATATCTATAATTGTAAATGCATTTGCAATTATATCGCTACTGTTTATTATTAAATTATCTTACTTATTCTCTTCTAAATGTATAGATTCATCATGTCCAAGAGAAGCACCACCTTTTTTCTCACCAACATCTGGTTTACTAGTAGGTATAATTTCTTCACTAGTTGTAGTGGGTAGAGTTCTTGCATCTCTTAAAAGTGATTTACTACTGTTGCTTGATATCACAGCTAAAGTTAATGACAAAACAAGAAAAGTTGCTGCAATAACAGTAGTTATTCTATTCATTATGTTTGCTGGTGCTCTAGGACCAAACATCTCACCAGTTCCACCACCAAGTGCTGAACCTAAATCCGATCCTTTACTATTTTGTAGTAGCACAACTATAATCAACAGAATAGAAACGAATATATGTAACCCTAAAATAACATTATACATTTTATTTAAACCCTCGAATTCATATTATTTTTTATCAAAATTTATTATTTTGAGAAAATCTTCACTTTTTAATGATGCGCCACCAACAAGTGCGCCATCAATATCTTTCTGAGATAGTAACTCTTTTGCATTACTAGGAGTAACTGAGCCACCATAAAGTATGCGTAACTTATCGGCTACTGCTTTGCCTTTAATTTTCGCAACATACTCTCTTATTGCTTTATGCATGTTTTGAGCATCTTTAGAAGAGGCTGTAACACCAGTTCCAATCGCCCAAACAGGCTCATAAGCTAAAACTATTTTAGATAATGATTTAATATCTTTTAAACCTTTACCAACTTGAGCTAAAACAGTTTCAACCGCAGCTGAAGCTTCTCTATCCCATAAAGTTTCACCAACACATAATATCACATTTAAATTATGTTCTAAAGCTTTTTTCACTTTTTCGTTAATTATCTGATCTGTATCAACATATAGTTGTCTACGTTCAGAGTGTCCAACTAGAGTGTATTTAGCTCCACTTGCTGCAACCATAGCTGCTGAAGTTTCACCAGTAAATGCACCTTTCTCTTCATGAGAAATATTTTGTGCTGCTACAATTATCGAATTTTTAATCTTCGATAAGCTACAAAGTGCAGGTTGGATAAGAATTGCAGATGGTGCAACAAGCACATCTACTTTTTTATAATCGATATCAGCGTTAGCTAACTCTTCAACTAACTTTTTACCAGCTAGTTTATCCAAATTCATCTTCCAGTTTCCTGCTATTAATGGTTTACGCTTTGACATTGTTTTATCTCCAAATTATGTACTATGATTACAACATTAAAAATTATTTGCCTATGCAGACTAATATTACTTAGTTTTAGTATCTTCACTATTTTTAAGTGGAGTCATTTCAGACTTACCATTAAATATAGCGCCTTCTTCCATTTTTATAGTAGCACTTCTTATAATTCCAGATACTACTGCTGGCTTATAAAGTTCAACTTTATGTTTAGCAGATATAACGCCATCAAATTTACCATAAATTTTAATAGTGCCTGCTTCAACTTCAGCATTCACACTACCAGACTCTGCAATAACCAATGTATCATTAGTTTTAATATTGCCTTCAAAGTTGCCATCAATACGAACAACACCATCAAAAACTAATGTCCCATTAAATGAAGTGTTTTGACCTAGAAAAGCATCAATTCCACCGTTTGCATCATTTGTTTTAATCATATTTCTCCTCTAACCTTTTTAATAATTCTATCTAAATCATCATGTGATCTATACTTAATTTCAATTGTTCCAGAACCGTTCTTATCTTTTATGATAACTTTAGATGAGAAAAAGTTCTCGAACTCTTCTGCAAGAGCTCCAACATGTGGATCTATAGAATCAGATGATGCAACATCTATGTTAGCTCCATCATCTATATTTTTATTAACTTTATTAACTAACTTTTCAATATCTCTTACAGTTAGATCTTTGTCAACAATCTCTCTATATAGCTCTAATGTACGCTCAGGATCGGTTATAGTCAATAAAGCTCTACCGTGTCCCTCTGTGATAACTTTATCTTCTATCGCTTGCAGAACGTCACTAGGCAGGTTTAAAAGTCTTAATCTGTTTGTTATAGCAGATCTACTTTTACCCATCATTTTTCCTAGATCTTCTTGACGATAATTAAAATCATCTATCAATTTTTTATATGCTTTTGCAAGTTCAATCGGGTTTAAATCTTCTCTTTGTGCATTTGTTATTAATGCTAACTCTAACCTTTCAACTTCGGTATCAACTTTTCTATAAATTGCAGGTATAGTTGTTTTACCAGCAAGTCCTGATGCTCTCCAACGTCTTTCGCCTTCAATTATCATATATTTATCAGAGCTATCGGTTTTTGTTACAACGATAGGCTGTATAACACCTTTTTCAAGAATAGATTTTGCAAGTTCAGATATAAGCTCATCATCAAAAACTGTTCTAGGTTGTTGATCGTTAGGTATAATATCCGTTAAAGGCAACTCTAATAAGGTGTTAGTTTTAGTGGTGTTATTACTTTGAGTATTATCGTCACTACTGTTGTTTTCATTATTATTGTTATCATCACTACTATCAGTTGTTTGATTTCCTTGAGGTATAAGAAGATTTAATCCTCTTCCCAAACGTTGTTTTTTCATGTTTTTTGCCTTCCTAATATCTCTTTTGCAAGATCAATATAAACCTCAGCACCTTTAGATTTTGTTTGATATGTTATAATCGGCATACCATGGCTCGGAGCTTCACTTAAAGCAACTGCTCTTGGGATAATAGTTTCAAACAATTGATCAGGCATATGTTCTTTTACTTGATCATACACATCTTTAGATAAATTATTTCTTTTATCATACATGGTAAGAAGTATACCCTCTATCTCTAAATCTTTATTTAAATTCTCTTTTATAAGATTTATAGTGTTCAATAATTTACCTAAACCTTCCATCGCATAATATTCACATTGTAAAGGTATTATAACAGAGTTTGCTGCTGTTAATGCGTTTATTGTTAATAATCCGAGTGATGGAGGACAGTCTATTACTATAATATCGTACTCATCCTTAATTTTTGCCAGAGCTTTTTTTAACTTCTGTTCTCTAGACAAAGTATTGATGAGTTCTATTTCAGATGCTGATAGATCGATTGTTGCAGGAATAAGATCTAATCCATCTATACTTGTTTTAACGATAGCACTTTTAGGGTCTATATCATCTATTAAAACTTCGTAAATAGTTTTATCAAACGATTCTGCATAAACTCCAAGTCCACTTGTAGCATTCGCTTGTGGATCAAAGTCGATAAGTAACACCTTCGCATCAGCTATTGCTAGTGATGAAGATAGGTTGATTGATGTAGTAGTTTTACCTACTCCGCCCTTTTGATTAACTACTGCAATTATTTTTCCACTCATGATTTATAGGTTTACCTGTTTATATAAAATTAATGTAAGTTATGATTGTATCATTATATTCTATTGCAATCAATAAAATCTTAACTATAATGAAAAATATATTATTTGATGAATTAAATCAAGTTTGAATTAGTGATATCAACTGGAGTACTATAATGAAGATTTCTTGTAGAAAAAAAATAGCATTTGATTCTAAAAAAGATGCAATACTTGTTCCTGTTTATAAGAACATTAGGTCGTTAAAACCTATAACTGGAAGAAAAATTGATGATGAAATAGAAAATATTATTCAGTCAGATTATTTCAACTTTCAAGAGAAAGAGGTTAAGAGTTTTTATATTGAAATAAATAAAAAATTGAAAAAGATATATTTAATTAATGCTCCTAAAGAGCTGGAAGATAAGAAAAAATATCTTGAACTTGGAGCAAAATTTGCAAAAATTCTTAAAGCAGATAAAATAGAAAGCATATCTATGATATCTTTTGAAGATATTTACAATGAGAAAAAAGACTTTTCAGCAACTTATGGATTTATTGAAGGAATGATGTTTGGACTGTACTCATTTGATATGTATAAAACAAAAAAAGAGAGCTATTCAACTGTTGAACTTGAAGTTATAACATCTCAACAAAGATTAAAAAATTATATCGATGAATGCTCAGACGATGTTAATACAATATTTAAAAATGTTAATATGACAAGGGATTTAGTTAATATTCCTTCTAACGATTTAACGCCTATTGCGTTTGCTAAATATATTAAAGATGAATTAGCAGATAATATTGATATAGAAATATTTGATGAAAAAGCGATCGTTGAAAATGGATATTCATTAATAGATGCAGTCGGTAGAGGATCTGCTAATAAGCCTAGATTTGTTAAATTGTTTTATAATGGTGATGAGGCTACAGAGTTTAATATAGCATTAGTTGGTAAAGGTGTAACCTTTGATACTGGTGGTACAAACTTAAAACCTAGTGGAAGTATTGAAAGTATGAAATGTGATATGGCAGGTGCTGCGACTGTGTTTTCTGTTATCAATCTTGTTGCACAACTTAAACTTAAAGTTAATATTTATGCGTATTTACCTCTTGTTGAAAACTGTATTAGTAGCACGGCTATCAAGCCTAGTGATGTAATAAAATCAGCATCTGGAAAAACTGTTGAAATTATGAACACCGACGCTGAAGGAAGATTAATATTAGCTGATGCATGTTATCTTGCAACAAAAACTGATCCTGAAGTTATCGTAGATGTTGCAACATTAACTGGTGCATGCGTTGTGGCTCTTGGTCCATATTGTGCAGGATTTTTCTCTAATAGAAAATTTTTAAGTAAACAATTAGCAGATATTTCAAGTGAAATCGCTGAAGATATATGGGAGTTGCCTATATATGAAGGTTATGAATCTGGTATTGATAGCACTGTTGCAGATATGCAAAACATGAGTTCATTTAAAAGAGAGGGTGGTGCAATACACGCTGCAATCTTTCTTAAACAGTTTGTAGATAATTATCCTTGGATACATTTAGATATTGCAGGCCCAGCTTTCCTAGATAGAGAACATCCTATTTTTGGAAAAGAAGCAACAGGGTTTGGAGTGAGATTATTATTTAATTTTATAAAAACACATTATTGTAAAAGGGGAGAGTAATGCTTAATTTGTTGAATAAACCGTTTAAGAGAGATAAGGTAGCGTTAATTATAGTATCTGTTGCGATATTGATTGTTGTAGCAATTTCTATATCGAGTAAACTATATGAACTTAAGTTTTGGAATGAAAATAAAGAAGTTTTTTATGTTGATGATATACCGATGATGACAACTTTAGATGCATATAAATTTACACGTCATGCTGATGAATATCGTAAAGGGATTTATGATACATCTACAATGGATAAAAAAATATTCTATCCAGAAGGTGCACACTTTCCTGATCCTGTACCTTTAATAAGTGTGGTGATTGAAAAAACATCTTCATTATTTGATATAAATCTTCATAAGGCAGCGATATATACTATACCGTTTATGTTCGGTTTATTTGTGATACCACTTGGGATATATTTCTATTTATTAGGATATCCTGCACTCGGAATTTTCGGTGGATTAATAGGAATGTTTGCACCGATGTATGCTGGCAGAACATCGCTTGGAAGAATTGATGCTGATAGTATGATAGTATTCTTTATGGTTCTCGCATCATTATTTGTATATCTTGCATCGACAGTTAGAGATGATAAAAAATGGAAGCTTTATCTCTATTCATCACTTGCAGGATTTACGATAAGTATCTTCTTCTACTGGTATCATCATGGGGTGTTTAATATAGTGTATTTTGCACTGTTAGTTTTTATGTTAGCTATATCAAAATTTAAAATTAAAGATATCGTGATCGCTTCAGTTTTATATATAATATTTAGTAACCCACTCTATTTACAACATGCTGTTGTTCAGATGATCCAATCTATACAGGTATATTTATTCCCTGTTAAAGCATCTAATTTTGACAACTTTTTTCCTAATGTTTACTCAACAATAAGTGAGGCAAAAAGATCTGTCACTATTGGAGAGTCTTTAGCTTATGTTGTGCCTAATATATATATAGCAGGTTTAGGTTTAATATCTGTTGGAGTTTTTGCGATAAGAAATTTTAAAAAATGTATACCTTTAGCACCTCTTTTTGCATTAGGCTTAATGACGTTTGTTTCATCAAATAGATTTTCAATGTTTTTAGGGCCAGCAGTAGGAGTTGGTATCGGATATATTTTTCATGTAATTATATCAAATATAAACTTTAAAGTTAAGTATGAGCAGTATCTAAAAATAGGTGTATCAACTGCGTTAGCATTTGTTGTTTATGGGATATTTTTGGTTGCAGGATACAGTAGTTATAGCTCTAGATCAGGCCCGTCAATAGTTACACCTATATACGATGTTTTTGTTGAAATGGATGAAACTCTTCCAAAAAATTCTAATGTACTAACATGGTGGGATTACGGTTTAGCATTGATTGATGCAGGAGATTTTAATGCTTTTCATACAGGTATGACGCAAGCAAGTCCTAAGACATATCTTATCGCAAAAGGGTTAACCTCTAGTCAGCAAGATTTATACAGTTTCACATCGTACTTAGGTAGAAATGGTATAGCCGAGCTAAATAATTTTATTGAAGATAACTATACGTTAGAGATGGTACTTGATAATATATCTAGGTTCAATGAAGGTCCAGTTGATAATAAGACTTATGTGCTGTATACAAATGATATGGTTGGCAAATATGGAGCTATATCTTATCTATCATTTTGGAATCCTAAAACTGGTGTTAGTGATCCAAGAAATTTCGATCAATTAAACTGTACTGAAATGAACGACAATATATTAACTTGTAATGGTTTAGTGATCAATTTAACTACAGGAATAATTAACAATCGTGCAACATTGCTTAACACATATTATACAGAAAATGGAAATGTTAGTGAGAAGATTGATTATCAATTTAGTGGTGGCTACACATTAATTATCAACAGAAGTGGTAGGGGAATTAACGCAGTATATTTAATAGCTGAAAAAGATATTGAGAGTTCATTTATAGATCTGTTTTTTCTAAATCAACCAGATGAAAATCTTTATGAACTAGTGATTGATAGCTATCCATTTGCAAGGCTATATAGATTAAAAGAGAAAGTGGCACAGTAGAGATAGGTGTAATTTATAAGAATTCAACTAAATAAATTTAGTAAAATTGTTTAGAGTATTTAATGTGAGAGAAGATTTTTAGTTTAGATATAAATTGATTTAAGTTTTAATTTTTGTTTCAGATTTTGTTAAGGGGTAGGTGCATGATAAATGTGTCTACCTCTTTTGTTATTTAAGAATATAAAAAAACTCCATCACCTTAGAGTAAATGATGGAGCAAAAAAAATATTTTATTTATAATCATTTTGTAAAATATATATTAATTTATAAAATAATAAAGATATATAAAACTTGATATATGAGATGTAAACTAATCTTAATAAAGTTTATTCTAAAAATTTAAATTCTAAAATTATACTATTTTACAGATACCTTTTAGATAAATAATCTCCTAATTTTGCGTACGATGGAAGAGTTGAGATATAATCAATGATAAATTTATTATCAATAATTTTATACTTATCTTGATTGCTGATAGCATCTCTCCAACTAGCTTCCATATCTTTACTACTAGGTTTATATATTTTTTTAAGCAGTTTATCATTTGCTGTAGGAATAACATGCAGATGAATAAAATTATCAGCTTTTACACTCTCAGTATTATTACTTAAAACCATTTGCTCTGCCCATAAAGTTTGACGCATAAGTTGATAGAACGGCTCGTAATAGAAAAGACCTGTATATGATTGTTTTAATTGTTCAGAGTTTTTAATCAGTTGGTTATATCTACTTCTTCTAATTTCGCCATTAGATCCTTTTGCTTTATCCTCATTACTATAATGTTCTGTATACATCCACTCAATAGGTATAATCCACTTCTCGCCATTTGTATGTTTTGCATAAATTAGTGCATCTATAGATGTACGATCTGAGCCTCTTATTGATGAACGCTCATTTAGATGGTCGTAACCACTTATAGCCTCAAACGCTATAAACCCTTTATCTTTATCTGATGAGATCGGCAAAACTTCTGTAAACCTGTCACCCTCTGCAAACTTATTTTCTGCTATATGGTTTAATAAACTGAGTACTGTATCTTTATCTTTTCTTATTGCGAATAGGTGATTTACACAAGCGATTTGTGATGAGAGCAGATGTCCTGTTGGCTGTTTCCCTTCTACCCACCATGACACTTTATTTTCTGTAAAATATTTTTTTGCATCATCTTTTATAGCTGGATATAAATTATCATCGCCATCAAGAAGCATGAAAGCTCTTTTTTTCTCTCTATACAATCCCCAAACTTTTGCTCCCTCAAATAGATCAGACTCTGTGATAAGTGCTGCCTGTCTTTTCCTTTCATCCTCTTGATATTTTGATGACATTTAATTTCCCCTTGTTTCCATTTATTTTCGTATATCTGTAAATACAGAACTTTCTAGTGATGATAAAAAATATTCTGTATCTACATAGTCGTAACTCATAACTTTCTCCTGCTTTAATAATTATTATTTTGTAATATAAAAAAATGGATAGCACAGCCTAAAACTATTACTATCCATCTTATCTATTGTATACTATTAAACTTAATAACTAATAATTTGTACTTAATCTTTAAATATTAAAAGATTAAAAAACCTAAAATATATCTGATAATACAACTGTTTCTTCTCTATCAGTTCCAAGAGATACTAAGCAGTAAGGAACGTTTAAAAACTTAGTTATGAAATCAAGATACTCTCTTGCTTCCACAGGTAAGTCTTTGATACTTTTAGCTTTTGTTATATCAGTTTTCCAACCTTTAAAAGTTTTGTAAACTGGTTCAATTCGGTTTAGTTTATCTATTTCTGCTGGAAAAGTAGTAACTTTTTTGCCATCAATTTTATATGCAATACAAACTTTGATTTTAGGCATAACATCTAAAACATCTATTTTTGTAAGCGCTATGTAACTTAATCCGTTTACCATGCAAGCATATTTTGCAGCAACTAAATCTAGCCAACCACATCTTCTTGATCTACCAGTTGTTGCTCCAAACTCATTTCCTGCTTTTCTTAAAAGTTCGCCGTCTGCATCAAATAGTTCTGTAGGGAATGGGCCTTCACCAACTCTTGTTGTGTATGCTTTTAAAACACCAACAACTTGATTGATTTTTAATGGAGATACTCCAGTACCGATTGATGCACCACCTGCTGAACCGTTTGATGATGTAACAAATGGATATGTACCAAAATCAAGATCTAATAAAGTGCCTTGAGCACCCTCTAACATAACTTTCTTTTTTTTGTCGATAAGGTTATTGACTAAAACTGCAGTATCAGTCACATAATCTTTAATCTCTTTAGCGAATTTTAAACATTGAGATATAACTGTCGCTTCATCAAGCGGATCAATGTTATAAACCTTAGTTGCGTATGCGTTAATTTCTTCAAGGTTATCTCTAATTTTATCTGTTAATATTTTTTTATCAAAAAGATCAGATATTCTAATACCCATTCTTCCTGTTTTATCCATATAACAAGGGCCTATTCCTCTACCAGTTGTGCCTATTTTTTTAGCACCTTTAAGCTCTTCTTTATGCTTATCAAACAGTGTGTGATAAGGCATAATAACGTGTGCTCTATCAGATATATAAAATCTTTTATTAAAGCTTATACCTCTTTTTTGTAGAGCTTTGATCTCTTTAATAAGTGCAGATAGCTCAATAACTACTCCGTTTCCGATGACATTGATAGTTTTTTTATGAATTATACCTGATGGTACAAGATGCAGAACAAACTTGTCACCTTCAACCCAAACAGTATGGCCTGCGTTATGACCACCTTGATATCTAACTACAACATCTGCTTGTTTTGCGTAAAGATCAACTATCTTACCTTTACCTTCATCTCCCCACTGCACTCCTAAAATAACTGAACATCCCATAACATTGGCCTCCTAATATAGACCTTAATTTTCGATAACTTCTTTAAACTTATATATAGATATGAACTTCGGCAATGAGGCTTTATCGTTAATAAAAATAACTCTAAATCCTTTGCTTTGTAGTTCTATATACTTTTTAAAATTTTTCTCACCAACAATAAGATAATCGTAGCTATCGCTATAATCGAATATTGTATCAAACTGCATTAATTTATCTAGGTGTAATGCAAACCCTGCTGCATTAATATCTTTACCAAATTTACTCATTAAATTGTTATATCTTCCACCGCTACCTAAAAGGTGTCCCGATAATGGATGAGTTAATTCAAAGCTTATACCTGTGTAGTAATCTAAACCTCTTATTTCTGAAATATCAAACACAAGCGTGTCTGCATCTACTCCTAATAATATTAGATTATCGACAACTTTTTTTAGATAGTCAACACGTTTAGATAAAAACTCATCAAATGCTGTAATTTCTTTTAACTTATCAAAAATCTCTACACCACCAAAAAGTGATGTTACAGATATAATAAGTTCTTTCATTTTACTATCAATTTCAACATTTTTTAGCTCATCTTGTAATAGGTATGTTGACTTTGTTGATATAAGGTTTTTAATTTTATCCTGATTAACAGGTATCGCATTTATTATATATGATAAAAACTCTTTATCACCGATAATAATTTTATAATCTTTAAGGTTAATAGTTTTTAACGCTTTATCAGCAAGTAGAAGAATTTCTGTATCGGCATGAAACGAGTCATTACCAAAAATTTCTACACCTATCTGAACACTATCACTTCTAACACCTTTGCTAAGTGTTGTTCTAAATACTGATCCGTTATATTGTACTCTAAGAGGTAGAGGATAGTCAGACATATATCCTACCACACTTCTACAAACTTGAGGAGTAAAATCAGGACGCAGAACAAAAGATTTACCAGATGCTCTATCGGTATAGCGGATAGTTGTTTCATCAGATATATCAAAACAAGTTTCTTTAAGTATATCGTATCGTTCATATAGTGGGAAATCTAATTTTATATATCCGAAAGAATCAAATAAATCTTTGATGTTTTTTATGATATTTTCTTTTCTTGCAACCCTTAAAACTGCAGGTTCTGTTCCGTTTTTTATTTGCATAATTATTTTATTTCTCTGGTATATATTTTATAAAAATTTCTTGAGCAGCTTTAACTCCAGCAGATAGTGGTATTTTAGCACCAAATTTTACTAATCCCATCTCAATAGATGACACAGCTGTGATTGTATCGAAAAGATCGTGATACCCTAAATGTGATATTCGTAAAACTTTTCCATCTAACTGATCTTGTCCACCAGCTATTGCTACACCACATTTTGTTCTTAAAAATTTAACGAACGCTTTTCCGTCTATCCCAGCTGGTAAGTAACAACCAGTTACAGCGTCAGATGGAGATTTCTCAGCTAACAATTTTAATCCGATTGCAGTGCAAGCAGCTCTAGTTGCAGCGGCGTTTATTTTATGTCTATTAAAAACATTATCAAGCCCTTCTTCTAAAAGCATTTTAAGAACTTTGTTAAGCCCTATAATAAGTGATACACCTGCAGTCCACGCTGTTGTGTTTTTCTCTTGATTTTTACGTTCTTTTTTAAGATCTATATAGAATTTTTTTTGTGTGTTTTTATCAACCATACCCCAAGCTTTTTTGCTTAATGATATAAATGATAAACCAGGAGGTAACATAAACGCTTTTTGTGAACCAGATATTAATATATCTACTCCCCATTTATCTGTTTCAGTATCATGAACTCCGACAGATGTTATACCGTCTACCACTAGTATCGTATTTTCTCTATCTTTAATAATTTCAGCAACTTCTTTAATAGGGTGATAAACAGTTGTTGATGTTTCACTTCCTTGCATTAAGACAGCTTTAATTTCAGGGTTTTTATCAAGTGCAGTTTTGACATCTTGAGGATTAACCGCTTCTCCCCATTCAACTTTAATTTCAACAACTTTAACTCCAGCCATTGTGCAAAGCTGTGTCCATCTTTCAGCAAACTTTCCACCGTTTATAACTAAGGCAGTGTCGCCATCATTTAAAGTGTTTATAACGGCAGCTTCCATAGCTAGTGTTCCTGAACCTAACAGTATCAATACATCGTTATCAGTTTTAAAAACAGATTTTAAACCTGTTCTAACTTCTGCAAAGATAGACTCAAACTCAGATGTTCTGTGATGCATCATCGGTTGTGCCATTTCAAGCAATATTATCTCTGGAACTTGTGTTGGACCTGGAGTTAGTAGGTATTTTTTTAACATAGAAATTTTTTCCCCCATAGGGAAAATTTTTCCCTATACATATATATTAGTCTTATAAACGTATATAAAACCTATAAATATTTAAAACTTATGAATAATTAAAACGTACAAATAATGACTAAACTTGTAAATAGATATAATACCTATGAATATATTTAAGTTACAAAAAAAAATGTAAACAGGTAAATATCTTCAGTTTATCAATATATATAAAACTTATAATAGTATAGAACGCACAAATATATTTAATATAATAGAGCGTATCAATAATATATGATATTTACAAATATGTAATTGTTAAAGCATACAAAACAAAGTTCATATAAATATGAGCAGTTACAATAACATAATAAGTTTGCAATACACAATGCTACTAATAACAGAATAAGTTTGTAATATACAACGCTACTAATAACAGAATAAGTTTGTAATATACAACGCTAGTAATAACTCAATAAGTTTGCAATACACAACGCTACTAATAACTCAATAAGTTTGCAATATACAACGCTACTAATAACAGAATAAGTTTGCAATACACAACGCTACTAATAACAGAATAAGTTTGCAAATAGACAATAATTTTAATAACTTAATCAGTTTGTAAATACACAACGCTACACTTCTAAAATATTATGTGAATGTTAAATTTATACAATAATTACAAAAGTATCAAGATTAATTTTTAAAACTTATCATTTTTAAATTGTAACTGTTGTTCATACATCAATTTTAACATGTTATATCCGTAAAGTTTTGGTGGATACATCAGCATAACTTCTCTTAATACTGCTTTATTGTTTGCATGTTCTTGTATCCATGCATAAGCAGTCACTTCATTTGTATATACCTGTAACTTTAATTCAGGAGAAAATTTTGGATCAACATATTTTGTCGCAATCCAAGTTTCTATCTGCTTGTTCGTCTTTTCTGAAAGATCGTATGCATGCCCATTAGAATACGATACCGTTAAAATAATTAGTGTTGCTAAAGTTAAAAACAATTTGTTCATAAAAGCCTCCAATAATAAATATAGTTGTGCTGTTATTATATATTATCGTTAAAACTTAAACCATTCTTTAAATGTGATGTCTTTTCTCATATCACCTTTTAATCCACCTCTTGTGAAAGAGTATAGAACTGGGACAACAACCAATGTTAACATAGTTGAGAAGCCTAAACCAAATATAACTGCATTTGCCATAGATCCCCACCACTGACTCATCTCTGCACCATTCACTATTGATAAAATTCTGATATCTAATCCGTATCCGATAGACATAGGTAGTAAACTTAATATTGCTGTGATAGCTGTCAACATTACTGGTCTAAATCTTACTGCTCCTGCTTGAACAACAGCGTTTCTTATCGTATAACCACGATCTAGAAGTTTGTTTGTGAAATCTATCATAATAATACCGTTGTTAACAACAACTCCAGCAAGAGATATAATCGCTATACCACTCATGATTATTCCGAAATTTGTTTGCGTTATAAGTAATCCCCAGAACACGCCACCTAATGATAACAGAACCGTAACCAATATAATCATCACTTGAGGTACTGAATTAAACTCAAGCAGTAAAACTATTAATATAAGAAAAATAACTAATAGAAACGCTAACGATAAAAACTTGATAGCTTCTTCTTGATCTTGTGTTTCTCCAGTAAAGTTTATATCGTAACCTAACGGAAGTTGATAATCTGCTAATCTTGTTTTAATTTCATTTAAAATATCTATTGATGAAACATCTTCTCTATTTTCACCTGTAATATTCACGGCACGTTTAAAATTATTACGAGTGATCGTTCCGTAACCAGCTGATAAATATACATTCGCAACTGATGATAGTGGAACATAACTTCCATTACTTGTTGATATACGCATATTTCTAACATCTTCTATCGATTGTCGCTCTGATTTTGGAAGTTTAACTTTTATATCGTAATCATCGCTACCTTCTCTATAAGTTCCTGCTAATAATCCATACATAGAATTTCTAACTGATGCTGCAATCGCTTGTGTTGAAAGTCCTAGTAACGCTGCTTTCTCTCTATCCACATCTATTCTAATCTCTGGTTTAGTTAAAACAAGATCATCTGTTAGATCAAGCAATCCTTTTATATCTGCAATCTCGTTCTGAATTTTCATAGAGAGAGCTTTAAGTGTGTCAATATCTTCACCAGATATCTCAATTGATATCGGTTTACCTGTTGGAGGTCCCATCTCTGGAACTTCTGATGTTACAAGTGCACCTGGGAAGATTTTTAATTTCTCACGAATTCTATTTCTTACAGATGTTGATGATTCCTCTCTGTCTGCAAAATCATGAAATTTTAATGATACTCGTCCAAGATGAGTTGATGAACTTCCAGCTCCTGCTGGTGATCCTGCTGTGCTGCCAACTGCACCACCGATCTCTCCTAAAACACTTCTAACTTCAGTTTCATTATCTACCATGCCTTCAATTATTTTAACAAAACCAGATGTTGTTTCAGCGTTAGTTCCTTGAGGTGCTTCAACATTAAAGTAAATCGTTTGAGGATCTGATTGAGGAAAAAATTCTAATGTTAATGGTGATACAATAAATATTACTATAGGAAGAACAACTGTTCCAACTGTTAGTAACAGACATTTTATTCTATGGTTTAATGCAAAATGAACAGTTTTCATGTAGAACCTCATAAATCTACCGAAATCTTCATCCTCATCTGATCTAATCTTACCTTTACCAACTTTCATAAATGTTGCGCATATTACAGGGTTAAAAAGCAATGCTACAAAGAACGATGCAGTTAAAGTTACTATCATTGTTATAGGTATGAAACTCATAAAGTCACCTACAATTCCTGGCCAAAACAACATAGGAACATAGGCTACAATGTTTGTAGCAGTAGCACCGATTAGAGGCCAACCCACCTCATCTGCTGCAGCTTTTGCCGCATCAACACTATTCATACCGCTCTGCATGTGACGATAAGCGTTCTCAACTATTACAATAGCGTTATCAACTAACATTCCGAGTGCAATAATTAATGAAAAGAGAACAACCATACTTAAAGTTATACTCATTAGATGTAAAACTATAAAGGTTATCATCATAGAGAACGGGATTGCAAATGCTGTGAAAATAGAATTCCTTACACCAAGGAAGAGAAATAAAACTAAGATAACTAATATGAGTCCAGTTAAAAGAGTATTCTCAAGTTCATACACCATTAGAAGAATTTCATCTGATCTATCTACTATGATATCAAAATTAACAACAGGAGGTAATCTATCTTTAGCAATCTGTAATATCTTTTTAACATCTGATGCTATCTCAATAACATTATCACCAGGACGTTTTTTAACCGATAAAGATATAGCATTTATTCCATCAATTCTTGCATATGTATCTTGATCTTCAAATGAATCTGTAACTGTTGCAATATCTTTTAAGTATACAGGTTTATTTTCTCTAACAGCGATAATGATATTTTTCATATCATTAATATTTTCATAAGTTCCAGGTATAGTTAATAGATATTTACCTTTTCCGATATCTATTGTTCCACCAGGTATATCTATATTTTCTGTTCTGATCGCTTGTCCTATCTGGTCGATAGAAATTTTATAAGCTTGAAGTCTGATATAATTAAATTCAACCAAAATCTCTCTTGCAGGTCCTCCAGATTGGTTTACTTCTAAAACCCCTCTAACGCCTTCAATTTCGTCTTCAATTTTATCAGCTATTTTTTTAAGATCAGCTTGTGGGATATTTTTTCCTGATATTGCGATTGTCATAATAGGAAAATCTGACATTGATGCTTCAACAACAAATGGATCTTCTTCAAGATCAGCCGGTAGATCTCTCTCAGCTAGATCTACTTTATCTTTCACAAGTTGTAATGCGGTATTAATATCCATTCCTGATTGGAACTCGATACTTATTGTGGATATGCTTTCAGAGCTTGATGCAATAACCTCTTCAACACCTTTAAGACCTTTTAACTGTTTCTCCATAGGAATAGTTATAAGTGTCTCAATATCTTCAGGGGATGCACCAGCGTAAATAGTGTTGACGATGATAAATGGAAGCTCAACATCTGGTTCAGATTCTCTTGGTAGTGCTGAATATGCCATAGCACCAAAGATTGTTATCATAATCATTAAAAGGAACATGGTCGAGCGATATTTCAACGCGATATCTGTCATTAACATAAGCTAACCTATTTTAAAGAGATAAAATCATTTGATGATTTTTTACTTATTTTTATTTTTTTTTACTCTACAACTTTATATTTAATTTCCTAGATAAAAATTGATACATATTAACTATTTAATTTTAGCAATTTATCTATTAATTATTATATTGTTTTACTGTTTCTACGTTTAAGTTATTAGATACAAATTGTGTACTTTAAGAAACAATTTTTCGATAACTTATTCTGTTATTTTATTACTCTACTATGTTACTCTACTACGCTGTTACTTTACTACTATGATATTATTATAGTACTATACTACTATATTATTTTACTACTTTTACGTTTGATCCGTCAGATAAAAATTGTTGCCCACTAACGACTAGTTCATCATTATCATTTAGTCCAGATAGAACAATTGCTTTATCGTTTATCATTGGACCTAAAACAATTTCTCTTTCAACTGCTTTACCGTTATCATTTAAAAATACATAATTTTTGCCATTTCTACTTACGATAGAATAGAAATTAACTGCTATAGAATCGTGTAATATTCGTTGAGTTATCTCAGCTCTAACAATTCTTCCAGGTCTGATTGTTTGAGCATTTTTAAGATCTACTCTAACTTTATATGTTAATGTTTGTGGATCAGCTGAAACAGATATATAGTTTATCTGACCAGTTACGATATTATCTCTACCTGTTCCATCAGCAGGATATACAGAAACATTGTCACCTATTTTAAGAAATTGAATATCTTGTTCAGAAACATCAAGGTATATTTTCAGTTTATCAAGCACAACGATATTTGCAACTATGTATCCAGCATTAATAAACTCTCCAGCTTTAGGGTTCATAATATC
This sequence comes from uncultured Deferribacteraceae bacterium, assembly GCA_947041165.1. GTDB lineage: Bacteria > Chrysiogenota > Deferribacteres > Deferribacterales > Mucispirillaceae > CAMQYB01. Next base: position 29,248 of record CAMRCY010000014.1, read on the forward strand.
TACAACACCGCTTACTGGGCTTTTCAAGATGCTTTTGCTCTCTTGTTCTTTAGCAACACGATAAGATGCTTCAGCTATTTTAAATGCATTGTATGCATCATCATAAGCTTTTTGCGATACAGCGTTACCTGCAAATAAATTCTTCGCTCTATCAAAATCTGTTTTAGAAGATTTTAATTGTACAGAACTACTCACAAGGTTCGCTTTCAACTCTTCAGTGTCTAGCATTAAAATTATGTCACCAACTTTAACAGTGTCACCTTCATCTACATAAGTCTTATTAACAAGCCCATTTGTTTCAATAGCAACAGGTACTGTTTCCCATGCTTCTGCAACCCCTGGAACAATATTGACTTCTTTAACTATTCCACGATCAACAATTTCAACTTTAATATCAGTAGATCTAGTATCATCTTGCGTACTAAGACTATCAACGTCTTTATCACGAGATTTAGGAATCAATACAACAATTAACAAGATAATTACTAGCACTATAATGATAATTTTATTACGACTTAAATTCGGTAGTTTTATGTTATTCGGCAATTTCATATTTTGAGCCTCTAGTTTATATCTTTATTTATTTTCTAATTCTTCATTATCTTCTAAAGAGGCTAAACGCTTCTCAAGAGATTTAACTTTTCCACCTATTTTAATGAAATAGTACGCTAACAGAAACCAAATGACTGAGTACGCTGAAATTAAATACCATATATTCTTCATAATTATACCTCAATTTTTATACTTAATAAATTATTTTTTTTCTTCAATTATAGATATGCGTCTTTCTAAACTACTAACCAACAATCTTTTAATGAGAAGTGCAATATATAAAATAGTGAAAATTCCTAGACAAACAAACAGAGATGTTAACATATCTGGATGAAGTCCACCACCACCTTTTTGTACAACATTCGGGTGAATTGTTCTCCATAATCTTATTGATAGAAAAACAATAGGAACATCAATAAAGCCTATTATACCTAATGCTGCTGAAAATTTTGCACGTTGGTTAACATCTGCAACATATTGTCTTAATAAAATATAGCCAACATATATGAACCATAAGATTAATGTTGTTGTTAATCTTGGATCCCATGTCCAATATGCTCCCCATGTAGGCTTTGCCCATATCGGACCTGTGAGTAAAACTATCGTTGTAAATAGTAAACCAACTTCAGCTGAGGCTTCTGCTATATCATCAAATAGAAACTTTCTACTAACTAAAAAACATATACTCATTAAAAAAGTTATAAAAAAAGCGAAAAATCCTACCCATGCTGATGCAACATGAAAGTAAAAAATCTTCTGCACTATGCCCATTCTGGCTTCAACTGGTGCATAAACAAATGCAAAATATAAACCGATAGGAACGGCAATTATAAGTAGTATATCGAATACTCTTGACACTTTTGATAACATTTTAGTTCTAACCTCGTAAAAATATTAGTTGATAACAAACAATTAGTAACACTAAATGTTTGTTATCAACAACTGATAGAAAATCATACATATTGTACTGTGAAAATTATATTATAAACTGTAAAAATCAGTAAACCTGTAACGTAATTAAAAATTGCTCTTCAACTACATGGCGTAATAATTATACATATTGTACTGTGAAAATTATATTATAAACTGTAAAAATCAATAAACCTGTAACGTAATTAAAAATTGCTCTTCAACTATATGGTGTAATAATTATACATATCGTACTGTGAAAATTATATTAAAACTACTCTTCAACAATTGATGGAAATATCACAAATATTACTGATGTGAAAATTATATTAAATACCGATAAAATCTTTATCCAATTATAACTTCCTGCTATATCGCCACCTGCTACAAAAATATTTGTTGAAAGTATTGCAGCTAATATAACTGGTATCAGGATCGGCAATAATAGTAATGGAAGCATAGCTTCTCTGCTTCTGCTTTTTACAGATATCACCGAAAACAATGTACCTAGTAATGAAAAAGCGTAAGTTGTAAGAAATATGATAAGTAACATTAACGGATGAGATAATATATTTATAGAGTAAAAAACCGAAAATATCGGAAGAATAATTATCTCTAATAAAATCATTGAAGCCATATTTGCTAAAAACTTGCCGAAAAATATCGCAGTCGCATCTATCGGAGCTAATAAAATAGCTTCAAAATTTCCACCGTTCACTTCATTCAACATCGATTTACCAAGCCCTAATAGACCTGAAAATATAATCGCTATCCAAAATATACCACCAGCTACTTCAATCTTACTATCGCTTGATGGTTCAAGTATAAAGCTAAAAACAGTAACGGTAAGCAATCCAAACACAGCCATCGAATTGATAGACTCTTTTGTTCTAAACTCTACCATCAGATCTTTTTTTAAGATAGCATATACTGCTTTAAAATAACTTATCATAAAGTAAATATTAATCCTTATCTGTAACTTGTGCTATATATATGTTTTCAAAGTTTGATTTATCTATATCTGTAATGTTCTCATTAAAAGCAACTTTACCTTTCTTCATTATAACTATTTTAGATGATAACTCTAACCCAACTTGAATATCGTGAGTAACCATAACGATTGTCTTATTATCACTTAACTGATCTTTTAAAAGTGATGTTAAAACTTTTGATGCAACAGTATCAAGCCCAGTATACGGTTCATCAAGAAGAATTATATCAGGATTATGAACAAGCGATCTAATGATTGATGCTCTTTGCAACATGCCTCTTGAATAAGTTCTTATAAGATCATCTTTACGTTTAAATAGATCGACCCTTTTAAGCAGATCATCAACAACTTTTTTAGGAGATTTAACATTGTAAAGTGATGCATAAAAAAGCAGGTTTTCATAAGCTGATAGGTTTTCATATAGAAAAGGTTGATGAGATATCACACCTAATCTTTTTTTAAAAGCATTGCCAAGTTTTTTATATGGAACTCCTGAGAGATTGATCTCTCCTGAAGTTTGTCTACTTTGTAATGATATCAGTTTGAGGAGGGTAGATTTACCTGCTCCGTTTGCACCAAAGATTGTAACGAAGTCAGATTTATTAATAGATAAAGTGATATTGTGTAAGGCTTTAATGTGACCATATTGTTTTGTGATATTTACAATATCTATTAAACTATTAGACAAAACAACTCCTTAATATATCTACTAATATAACATTATACTTTTAGAAAAAATTGTAATCTAAAATTGTATAAATAAGGGGTATTTTAGATTACTTAGTAGAAACTTAGCTGTATATGATAAATTTTAATTAATCACAACAGCTTATTATGTTATAAAACTTCCACCAACTGAGAACTTCTGCTACATACTACTAAGAGCAACCTCTTCTGGGTGAGCGTTTGGATCTTCTGTTTCATATTTAGAAGGACATTTTGCTAGAAGAGTTTTTGCAATAAAAAGCTCTTTTTTAGGATCGTAATTACCTTCTAATATAACCGTAACACCTTCTTCGAAAGCATCAGGAACAACACCACCGAATTCAACATGCATAGATGATCCTTGTGTATCAACTACTTGAAACTTAATCATCTTCTGGTTAAGCTCGCCTTCAATAACTGAATCAGATACAACCTCGCCAGAAACTCTCATCCCTTTTGCATTATATTTTGACGGATCAGATAATAGTTCCGTAACTTCTGCATAATACATTGTATAGTCAGTTAGTCCAGTAAAAAGAAGATAACCAATCGCAGACACTGTAACTACTCCCGCTAAAACCAATTTCACAATTTTACTCATCTAAACTCCCTTATGATATCGACTTAATAAAACAATATCATATTTATATGACAACGCTATTCTATATAAGTTTAATAAATTTTGCAAATATATATATATAATATCTTTTAATCAATTTTTAAACGAACTTTATAAGCGTTATGAAAAACGAAAAAAGATAGTAATATAATATCTGAATACGTATATTCTATTGATTTATTATATTATTTGCAACATAAATTATAATTATTTTTCAACTAAGACAATTTTAATCTATTTATAGATGTTACAACAGTTTTAAAAGTTAGTGTATGATATTATTCTCTTTACCTAGTAGATCATATTGTTTATAATTTCAGATAGTCACAAGTTGATGAACTTTAATTAATATAGAGTATCCAAATATAAGTAAAATAAATAATATAAGTAAGTTAGATGTAATATTTAAGGAGTGTCATTATCATAGATTTAATTGATGTACCAACGTTTTTTTCAGCATTTATAGCAGGTATTCTATCATTTCTTTCGCCGTGTGTTCTACCACTTATCCCTGGATATATATCATTTATATCTGGCAAAAGTGTTAAAGAGTTAACCGATCAAAAAAATGTTAGTAAAGAAGCTGTAATCGGTGCGATCTTTTTCGGATTAGCATTTTCATCTGTTTTTATAATGCTTGGCATGTCTGCAACATATGTTGGATCGTTACTTAACGAGTATAAAGTTGTGCTTTCAAGGGTTGCAGGTGTTATTATTATTATCTTCGGACTAAATATGTTAGGTGTGTTAAAGATAAGTTTTCTGTTTAAACAGGCGAAAATAAACTATAAAAAAAACTCAGCTGTACCATATTATATTCAAGCATTTATATTAGGGTTAGCGTTTGTTCTAGGATGGACACCGTGTATAGGTCCTATATTATCAGCGATACTTATATTGGCTGCGAAGGGTGATTCTGTATATTATGGTGCAAAACTGCTAGCTGTGTATTCGCTAGGTTTATGGATACCGTTTCTTGTGACAGCAATTGCACTTGGAAGAATAATGAAGTTTACTAAGAAAATAAGTAAATATATTATATGGATTGAAAGGATCTCAGCTGGATTGCTTATTATAATTGGTGTGTTACTTATTACAAATAACATGACGATAATCGTTGCATTCTTGTCGCAGTTTCTACCGATATATTAATTGTTGAGAAAAGTTGAATTGATATTTTGAAAGAGTAGATTTTGAATTGATATTTTGAATTGTTAGATTTTGAAATAAAATAATAATAGGGAGATCGTAATGTATCATTAAATATGATATTAACTATCTCCCTATTTTATAATATGTTATAAACTTACTATTAAATTAAAAACTTTAACATTTTTAATATTTAAAACTCACACCAAAACCAAATTATTTAAAACCACCAAAAAAGTTTTATAAAATTTTTATCCAACTACGTTTAAGTTCACACCTTTTTTCAGATGAGATGCAGTGTATGCAGGCATTATATCATCGTAGGTACTTTTAACATATGGAACATCAATCGCTTTACGCATCCCTTGTTGATTAACTTTGTTAACATCAACAACTTGTTCAGATGCGACTCTAATTTTGTTTGTTGTTGCTGCTTTATCCCATTTTGCATAGGCTTGATAGCTTTCTCTTCTTGCTGCATCTTGACGATGAAACACTTGTCTATCGATCTTATAAGAGTTGTTCTGTGATACATTTCTGAAACCAGTATTGGTGTATGAATTGTCAACAGTAACACTGTTATTTGGCCCAATCATTTTATTAATATAGTCTTTTGGTTTAATATTGACCATATTGATATAATTGAGCCCGATTTTTCCGGCACTCATATTATTCTCCTTCACTACAAAGTAATCATTTTTACTACTAAAATCTTTCAACGCCCTAAGTATCTATTATAATAACTATCGTCATTTAAATCAATAGAAGAGTACGAAAAATATTTTTTAATGTTTTTTGTTGATATTTTGGATATAAAAAAAGCAAGTAAATTAATGTAACTTACTTGCTAATAATATTTTGTGAATAATTTTAACTCTAACTTATATATTGTGATCGTTAAATTAACTCTAAACAATAAACATAAAACTCTAAACCTAAACTGTATCTAAAGATTGTAAACATGCGGATGTGTTAATCAATTTTTGCTCATCTGTATGCTACTAACGATCTAAAAATTAACTCTCTATCCCAACTCTTGCATCAACACCTATATTATAGTAATGTTTGATCTCTTTCATCTCAGTTACAAGATCAGCTCGTTCTATTACTTTTTCTGATGCGTATCTGCCAGTTAAAATCAGTTCAACATGTTCAGGTTTTTTATCGATTAATGCTAAAAGATCTTCTTCAGTGATAACTTTAAAATATAGTGCAACATTTATTTCATCTAAAATAACTATATCAAATTCGCCAGAAGTTAATTTCTTTTCACATAATGCTAAACCTTCTTTTGCCATTACATAATCTTCTTCTGATGGATCGCCGAATATAAAACATTCTCCACCTAATTTAACAACTTCAACATTTGGTGCAAGCAGTTCAAAACTTTTAAGCTCTGAATAATCTTGTCCTTTTAAAAATTGTCCTATAAAAACTTTATATCCAGCACCAACAGCACGGAGCGCTAAACCGAATGATGCAGTTGATTTTCCTTTACCGTTACCAGTGTACACTTGTACATATCCTTTACTTTGTTTTTCCATTGTACTATCTCCTTTAACGACTATTTCTATTGATTGTTTATAATACCTATAGCTTTATAATACACTTCAATCGGAGTCATGTCTATTATCTTTGATACTGCAACACAATCATCCCATTCAGGTGATGCTTTTTCTATATCGCCATATTTGAGAATTTTAACCTTAATTATATTTCCAAACAGATCTATATTTTTAAACTCTCTATCCATAATAACTCTATCAACCTCTAATATACGAATACCAGCTGTTGTAGAGAATTTAAAGACTGTTTCAATTATAATATCTTTTAAATTAAAAGGAAGAATTATATTTATAATATGTGTTGGACGATTTTTTTTACCAGTTGCATGAGTATAGGAAACATCATACGCTCCAACTGATAAAAGATTATCAAGCAGAAACCCTAACGCCTCTCCAGTCATATCATCTATGTTTGTAGATATCTGATAGATTTTATCTGTATAATTTTTATCACTGTTATCATCTAATAATATCGTTCTAAGCAGATTAGGAATTTCAATGAACGACATATTTCCAGTTGAATATACTTCTTTAATTATCGCACCATTAAACGCATTTTTAAACTCATGGACATTAGCTTTTAAAATCGCAGCACCAGTTGGGGTTGTGAGTTCGCCTTCAACATCTATGCGTTTAACATCAATACCATTTAATATTCTAAGAGTTGCAGGGGCAGGAAGGGGAAGAATTCCGTGTTCAGTTTTAACAGTTCCATAACCTAAAACAGGTTTGCTTGATATAACTTTATTTATATTAAGGATATCAAGAGCGTATGAAACACCAACGATATCAATAATACTATCTATCGCACCGACCTCATGAAAGTGTACTTTTTCAACAGGCATATTATGAACTTCAGCTTCAGCTATAGCTAAAATTTCAAATGTTTTTATAGAGTTCTCTATAACTGTTTTTTTAAGGCTACTATTTTCTAGAATATTTTTTATATCATTAAGGTTACGATATCTTTTATTATCATCGGTTGTTTTAATTTTAAGTAGGTTGGCAGATATCGAGTGTCGATCAATTTTTTCAACTGATAGATCAATTTTAATATCTGTTAATTTAGATAATATATCAGAGATCTCTTTTGCATCAACACCTAAAGATATAAGTGCTGATAAAGCCATATCTCCAGATATACCAGAGAAGATATCGAAGTATAATGTTTTCATATAGTTATTACTTCCAGATTATTTTAATACTGTTTATGTTTCTTTAAATTGTTAAATTGATTTGTAGAAGCTACGTAATTATTTTTAATAATATGTTACTTTATATTATTAACATTTTGCAACATTGGATAATTATTTTAATATTATTTTGTAAAATTTAGTAATTGCTTACTGTTGCATATTCATTTTAATAACATTTTGCAAAGTTATATAATTATTTTGAATATTGCTTTGTTCTTTTTAGTCCTACTTTAATATTATCTTTATAGAAACCACAAATTTCATCAGATAGATCACATAGGTGGCAATCGGTTTTTTTTGCTTTACAGGTATATCTTCCAAAAAGTACCATTTGGTGTGAAAATTTTGTCCAGCTTGTTTTAGGTATTTTTTTCATAAGATCAAATTCAACTTTCACAGGATCAGATAATATCGTTAAGCCGAGCCTATTAGATACTCGGAGCATGTGAGTATCAACAACAATCCCAGCTGTATTAAATGCATTACCAAGCACAACGTTTGCAGTTTTTCTGCCAGCACCAGGGAGTTTAATTAGATCTTCAAGAGTGTTCGGAAGGATACCACCAAAATCATCAACTATCATTTTTGATGCGAGTAGAATATTTTTACTTTTGTTTTTATAAAATCCAGTTGAGTGAACAAGTTTCTCTATATCGGTTATATCTGCTAAAGCCATTTCATAAGCTGTAGGATATTTTTCAAACAAGTTTGGAGTAACTTTATTCACCTGTTTATCTGTGCATTGAGCAGACAAGATAGTTGCAACTAAAAGTTGAAATGGTGTTTCATAAAAAAGTTCGCATCTAGGATCATCATAGATTTTATCAAGATAATTTAATATGGTTTTTAATCTTTCAGCTTTTGTCATTTAATTATATTCAATTTTATTTATTTAATAGTCGTAATTTTATCTAGCTATTACGAACGCACCAGGAAATTTATCACCTATCAGATCGGCTTCTGTTTTTGCATCTGTTTTAGATTTATATCCTGTTATACGAACTCTATTAAAAGTTTTATTATCGTAATCACCAACTGTTGTTTCAGTTGTATAGTTATCATTTGTTACTTGTTCAACAAATTTATCTAAATTATTTTTTTCAGTAAAGGCTGCTATCTGCACAGCGAAATCACCTTTATCAAGATCAACTTCTTCACCTTTAACAGCGTAACAGTTTGGATCTTCTGATAGCACAGTTAATTTAACTTTTGCAGTACCTTTTTTTAGCATACCAATTCGTGCAGCTCCAGCTTCTGATAGATCAATAACTCTACCTTTAGAAAATGGTCCTCTATCGTTTACTCTCACAACTATTTGTTTACCGTTTTCTAGGTTTTCAACTTTAACAAGTGTAGGAATAGGTAATGTTCTGTGTGCTGCAGTCATCGCTGTTTGATCATATGTTTCACCGTTAGCAGTTTTTTTACCGTTAAATCCAGGTCCGTACCAAGATGCAACACCCTCTTCTGTAAAGTTTTCAGCTGAATCTATAGGATAATAAGTTGTGCCGTTTATAACATAAGGCTTACCGATTTTTTTACGAGTACCCTCAGGAATAGTTACACACATAGTTTCTAGTTCGTCATAATTGAGCATAGTTTCTGGTTGTTCAACAACATCCATATCTTTACCATGATACTCATAAGTATCGTCATTCATTGCAACAGCATCAGGTTCTGGCTCTTTCTCTTCTTTAGGTCTAGGTGGTGGAGTAAACGCTCCTAGTGGTTGACGAAAATCATCGTATGATGAACGGTAGAGAGATTCGTATGGAGCACAAGAAACAGACATAACTATTGTAGTTATAATTAAGGTCAAAATATTAAAACTCATTTGCCAACAACTCCAACTGTATTAATATTTGATTTATATCAAACAAACAGTATAATAAATAAAATATTTTAGTTGGTAATATTAAAGATGTCAATAATAGATAGTAGTTTCATTAGAAAGAACGTAGATCAGAGAATACCTTTTTTAAGCAGTTTAAAGGTTGTTGCAGATGATATGAACGCAGAGTTTTATATAATTGGTGGAACAGTAAGGGATATAATTTTAGGCAATGATACAATCGATATCGATATCGTGCCGTTTAATGTTGATTATATTTTGTTTGCTAAAAAGTTTGCTAAAAAGATAAATGCGTTTGCAATTGAGTTTAAAGAGAATGTGTCTATTATTGATAAAAAGAGCAAAATACATTTAGCGGATATATCTGCTCCTCGTGGGGTTGATGTTTATGCAGATATCAAATTGCGTGATTTTACGATAAATAATTTAGCGATCGATAGTGAGTATAATTTAATTGGTGACTATACTGATATCGAAAATAAAATTATAAGAGAAGTGTCAGACAAAACTTTTACAGATGATCCATTAAGGATTTTAAGAGCGTTTAGGTTTCAATCAAAATATGGTTTTATGATTGATGAAGACACTATGCAAAATTTAGCTTACAACATATCTAAATTAAAAGAGAGTGCTGGCGAGAGAGTTAATAGTGAGATCTGTAAAATTATTGATGGTGAATATTTTAGTTTATGTTTAAAAACGGTAATGGATAACAATTTATTTACATCATTAACCCCATTATATTTTGCAGGTGATTATAATCTGTTTTGGAGCAAAGTTGAACAGTATATAATTGAGATGAGAGAAAATAGTAACGACTACGCAAATGATAATAAATTAGATATACTAATGGTTCTAATGTTAAATTATAAAGTTGCAGGTATAGTTATAGATTATCTTAAACTATCTAACAGTAGCAAAAAGTTTGTAAATAATATGTTCAAAGTGATTGATGAGTTTAAACGAATAGCTAATGATCGTGATTATAAAAAGTTCTGCTATAGGATTTATGATAAGTACGATATTGTGATGTACATATTTAAACTTCTAAAATTTGATACTAGCAAATTAGATATTATTGATGGACTGTATAGCGAAATGGATATAAATAGAGCTGAATTAATATCTGGTGATACATTGCTAAATGAGGGTATAAAGCCGTCAGCAGAGTTTAAAGTGATTTTAGAAGATCTAAAAATACTGCTATCATTTAATGAGATTGATATAGAAGGTGTGAGTGAGTATTTAAAAAATATTAGTAAGTAATTGGCAAGGTTTTTTTGTTATATATATATTGATGATGAGGTGGTTATAAATTATGAAACTTGTAAGATATTTAATAGGCAGTACAGAGTATAGAGGGATTTTAGATGGTGATACGATATCAAGAATACATGGATCGTTTTTTCACAGCTATGAGATCAGTAAAGATAGATATAACATTAATGAAGTTAAAATTTTACCACCTATTTTGCCATCAAAAATAATCGGATTTAGAAAGAATTATAAATCGGAGTCTATATCAGATATTCCATTAATGTTTCTAAAACCACCAACAACAATTATATCTGCATACGATGATATTATCTATCCAGACAATATCGACACTCTACATTTAGAGATTGAGGTTGCATTAGTTATATCAAGAAAAGCACGCTGTGTGAAAGTTGAACATGCTAAAGATTATATTTTAGGTTATACGATTGCAAATGATATAACAGCACGAAACTCTAAACTTCCTGAAAGTTATACTGAGGGAAAATGTTACGATACAACAACTCCACTAGGGGTGTATATAGATACAACTTTTAATATAGATGATGATATTGAGATGGTTACAAAGATCAATAATGAAACTGTTCAAAGTGGAAAATTTGCAGATATACATTTTTCACCTTATGAACTAATAGCACACGCATCAAATGTTATGACGTTGCAAGCAGGCGATATTATATTAACGGGCACACCAGCTACGCCTCCTGAAGTTAAGGTTAATGATGTGGTTGAACTAAGTATAACAGGACTTCATAAACAAGTTAATAAAGTTGTGAAAAGCTAAAGAATGTTAAAAAGTTAGTATACTGTTTTAAAAGACAGTATGTTTGATAAGGCTAAAGAATGTTAAAAAGTGCGTGGTTGATAAATGTTGAAAAAAGATAAAGAAGGTATGGTTGGTAAAATAGAAATTGATTGTCATATCTGTGGCATGTGTTGCGAGTTCATGTCTATATCATCGCTTAAAAAAGAGATTGATGTTAGGTGTGAGTATTTAGAAAAAGATAATAAGTGTAGCGATTACGAAAATCGTCCTAAAGTTTGTAGAGAGTATAAGGCAGATTTATTATGTTACTTTATTTCATCATTAGATCATGATGAACAGGTAAAAATATTTAAATCGGTATACGGAGATATGTAGGTATGTAGTGCAATAACATAAAGAGTAAAGGAGATTACTATATTATGAGGATAGCATTAACAGGTGGGATCGGATCAGGAAAAAATTATATAGCAACATTATTTGAAGAGCTTGGTTGTTACACTATAGATTTAGATCAGATATCAAAAACAATCTATACAAAAGATAGCGAAGTGTATAATCATATCGTTGAGGCGTTTAGTGATTATAATATTTTAGACGCAAATTATGAGATTGATAGAAAAGCGTTAAAAGATATTATATTTAAGTCTGATGAAAAAAGAGAATTGCTTGAAAGTATTGCACACAAATATATAATGGCAGAAGATAGAAGGCTTGCTCGCAAGATTAAATCTAAAGATAGTAAAGCTATTATAATAACTCATGCAGCTTTACTTATTGATGCTGGATTTTATAAAGGGTACGATCTAACAATTCTTATCTATACCGATATTGAAACACAAATTAAACGAGTGGTATCACGAGATAATCTCCCTGTTGATATAATTAAAAATATTATTGCAGCTCAACTGCCTTATGAAGAGAAACTTAAATGTGCTGATATGGTGATAGATAATAATTCATCAGATGATAAAGATATTAGAGATGAGGTTGCAAGAGTTTTTAGAGTAATCAAGTTAATTGAACACGGCTCAAAACATAGCGATAAAATTGTATAAGTTGAAATGTTTACTAATAAAGTTGTTGTGTGTTTAGGGGTAGTAGATAGATAAAAAAATGGGAAAGAAATATTAATATCTCTTTCCCAAATAATTGATATAAAATGTTATATCAAAATATTATGTTTTTAAAACTTAGCTTACTGCAAGGTATGACATATACACATAGACAACATACAGAATTAAAAAAGCAATTCCTACAAATCTATTCATAACTTTTCCGAACCATATAAAGAATATTAATATAAATGATACAGCTCCCATCACAGGCAGATCAAACATTACTATAGAGTGTGGGAATGTAACAGGTTCAATTATTCCAGATACACCTAAGATAAATAGAACATTATATATGTTACTTCCGATTATATTACCAAGCACAATATCTGATTCTTTTTTAATAGTTGCAATAACTGCTGCTGCAAGTTCCGGTAGTGATGTTCCAACGGCTACAACTGTTAAGCCGATTAATGTTTCACTAATATTAAAGTTTCTTGCAAGCTCAATTGCAGACTTAACAAGCATATCAGCACCAAACAATGTTAATCCTATCCCAGCTATTGCGATCGCTATATAGATATAGATACTTTTGTTATATGTTTCAGTTTCGACTGGCCCAGTTTCGACTGGCCCAGTTTCGACTGTTTTAGTGCAAAGTGGATCAGTATCTTCTGAAGTTACACAGTATGCTTTTTTATCTTCTCTGTATGAGTACACGATAAATATTATTAATGATGTGATGAAGATAATCCCTATCGGTAGATTAACATGTCCAAACCATGCAGCAACTGCAACAAGCAGTAGTGATATAATAAGCATTATAGCATCACGTCTATATCTTTTTCTTAATTGGTTAATAGGCAGTATTGATGCTGCAATTCCAAGCACAAGAAGTATATTTGCGATATTACTTCCAACAACATTTCCTATTGCGATCCCTGGTGAATTAAGTATTGATGCTTTAAGAGTTGTAACAAGTTCAGGAGTTGATGTCCCAAACCCAACAATCACAATTGATATTATTATTTTTGACACATTCAGTTTGTAAGCAACAGCTGTTGAGCCGTTCACAAGAAGTGTGCCTCCAGCTACAAGCATTGATAAGCCGATAAGAAGATATAGATACGTCATTTTTCACTACCCTTATTTTAATTACATTATTTCACTTCTATATAAATGAGTTAAAATAAATTAACCTTTAATAAAATATGAACGCCTATTATACAGATAACTTTATAAATTGAAACCCTTTATTAAATACTATTTATCAACTACCTTTAAAATAATTTACAGCAGCACCGATTACACCAGCTTTATTTTTAAGTGATGCAACTTCAACTATCGTTATTCCTTTATATAGAGGAAAAATATCGTTGTTGATTATTTTGATCGTATCATCTAAATAATATTTTGATAATTCAGATAATCCACCACCCAATTTAACTTTATCAGGAACAAATATGTTGATAAGATCGGTTATAGCTTTTGCAAGATGTTTAGAGTATATATAAAATGTTTCTTTAGCGATGAGATCACCTTCATCAACTAATGCTCCAATTTTAGCAGGTGACAGATTAGATTCTGTGTTTGACAGTTCATTATAAGTTAAAGTAAGTGCATGTAAGTTTGCATATTCATCAAGACAACCATATCGACCACATCCACATTTCCTACCGTTATCAACAGATATAATATGTCCTATCTCAAATGTTGATGTATGTGATTTATGAAGCTTACCGTTAATAATTACACCACCACCAACACCCGTTCCAAGTGTTAAAAGTATCATATTATTTATCTCTGCTTTTTCGATATAATGATATTCACCGAGCGTTGCAAGATTTGCGTCATTTTCAATAAGTATGGGGATATTTTTAAATGTGTTTTTAAGATCAGCTAAAATATTTTTACCGTTTAGAATAGTTAGGTTAGGAGCGAATATAGTATTTTTGTCATAATTATATCCACCAGGAATAGCAACAGATAAAGCATTTATATCGTTATTATATAGAGATGATATATAGTCAATTAGTTCTTCATAAGTTGTAGGAGTTTTCGATTTTATCTCATCAGCGATATTATAATCTGAGTCGATTAAAGCTGTTTTAATATTTGTTCCACCGATATCAACTGCTAAAACCGATCTACTATTTTCAAGATTTTCTTTATTCATTTTATAAAACACCTAGTTGGGGATAATATCCCCGTATAATTTATTGTCTTTAAATTCAGTAATTAAAACATTATTAAATTTGTTAGGTTTAATATCAGATGTGCTGTGATTAAGGTTAATATTTAAATAATTATCTGTATGTCCTTTATCGCCTTTCTCGGTTAATACTCTAAAAGTTTTACCTATACTAATATCAACTAGATCTTGATATCTGTTTGAAGCAATATCTTGCAATATTTTCATTCTCTTCTTTTTGATAGTGGAGTCAATTTTGTTATCCATGCTTGAAGCTTTAGTTCCTTCTCTATCAGAGTATTGAAAAATATGGAAGAAATCGGTTGTAGCAGTTGAAAGGGTTTCAATAGTATTATTAAAATCATCATCTGTTTCAGATGGAAAGCCAACTATAATATCAGAACCGATTGTCAAGTTTACAATTTGTTCTTTAGCTTTTAAAGCAGTGTTTATGTATTCATCTTTTAGATAAAATCTATTCATCAGTTTTAATATGTTATCACTTCCAGATTGCAAAGGAATATGTAGATGAGCAGATATTTTATCAGGGTTATCTTTCATTATATTAATTAAGTCATCGTCTATTTCGTTCACCTCTAAAGATGAGAACCGTATACGAAAATCACCTTTAACTTTTATAAGTCTTTTTACAAGCTCGGTGAAATTATATCCGTGTTCTTTACCGTATAATCCGATATGGATACCAACAAGCACGATCTCTTTATATCCACTTTTAACTGCGTTTGTAAAACTTTCAACAGATAGATCTATATCGAGTGATTTTGAACGTCCTCTAAGAGTTGGAATAATACAGTAGCTACATTTTGCATCACAGCCATCTTGTATTTTAAAATAGTTTCTAGTGCGTTTACTTTCATCGCTATCAACAACACCTGTAAATATAGATTTATCATCTAAGATTTTAACGATATTATTAGTATTATTACAACCGAAATAGGAGATAATATTTTCGACGATTAATTCTTTAGAGAAGTTATCAACAACAAGATCTATATTATCTGTAGATGTAAGAATTTTATCGTTTGCCAAACAACCAGTCATAACTATTTTTAGATGAGGCAACCGTTCTTTACTTTTTTTAATATAATCTTCAACTTTTTTCGCAGCAGTTTCAGTTACAGCACACGAGTTGATAATCATAATTTCTGCAAGTTCAAGATTACTAGTTTGAGTAAATCCATTAGATAGCAATTTAGACATAATAAGTTCTTCTTCGGCGATATTAACTTTACAGCCGAAAGATTTTATATAATATAACAACTGTGACTCCTCGGTAGATTAATCGATTTATTGTATACCAATATTTCATTGTTTGCCAATAAAATAAATATCTATATACCTAGATAGTTGAAAGATTTATATGTGATTAAACGGTTTTATATTGAAAAATAGTAATTTACTTGATTTATGCTAGATTAAAATGTTATCCTACAGTTATTACTGTTATCTTACTCTAAAATTAATACAGTAACTACAACGTGAAATTTAGCGATTATTATAGAGCAGTGTTAAAATCGGATTAGGCTTTAAGAGTACTACTTACAATTGTATATTAAAAAAACGGTAGAGTTCTACTACCCCTAAAAAGAGAGAGAGCTTCATGGACTTTATCTTATTTATTGATACACCGTCCAAGCCAGATATTTCCAGTTGTATTGCGTCGAAATATAAGGTATCGAACAATCTTATTGATGCTAACGTCGTTATCTCTGAAAACGAGATTACGCTTCCTGCTGATATTTTATATATAAATATATCGAACAAGCGAAAAGCTCACAACATATTATTTATAGATATATCTTTAGATGTTGAAACGATAATACTGTTAATTGAAGGTATGGCTGCCACCTATATAAATACGATGAAGATTTGTAGGTATGTTGCAAACCCACAGTTAAAAAATAGTGGTGCGTTGCTTTTAACAGATAAATTAAATAGATATGAAAACATTATCAACAACATAGGATTTTCTGTATTATACATAAACAAAACTGGAGAGATTTTATACTCTAACAAACATTTCAATGATCTTAGACGTGATAGCAAAGAGGGTTTAATGAAAAACTTTTTTGCTATGCTTGATCAGAAATTGATAGCAACTTTAAGATCGTTTATTGAGAGTAGTTCTGTTGTGAAGATGAGAGATTTTGTTGGTAGCATTATATTAGATAATGATGCAACTTTAATGATAGAGGGTAAAATTGTATCATTTAAAGAAGATAAAGGTCATTATGAAATAGTTTTCGATTCTATGATAGATAAGGTAAAAAGCTCTGAAAATATTAGAAAACTTGAAGAACAAGCTTTAGTTTCAGGATTTTCAAGACATATATCTCATAATATTATGAATGCTTTAACGGCAGCAGGTGGGTTTATCCGTCAAGTTAAATCAAGAACAGATAGCGATCCGTATATGTCAAATATGTGGAAAATAATCGAGAGCAAGCTTCAGTTAATTGAAGAGGTGGTTTTAAGTTACAGCGACTACACACACTCATTATCATTTAAGTTAAATAATGAAGTTAATCTTTCACATTTTTATAAAGATCTTGTAACAACTATTGCTGATAAACAAATTGATAAAGATTTCTCGGCACAGTTATATAGATTTACAGATATGTATGATATGACGTATGATTTCACAGCGTTAGATAATTATACGGTGATGGGTAATATCCAATTTTTAAAATTGTCACTATGTTACATTATAAAAGATAATATACGATTTTTTGCAGACGATGTGCCATTATCATTTCGTGTGAAATCAAGCGTTATCAATAATAGATTTTCGTTAACTATATTAATAGAGGGTGTTGAGATCGCAGATCAAGTTTTAAGCACAATATTAGAACCGTGGGATCATAGCATACATATACAAAGTTTTGATTACTGGGGAATAGTTATTGCAAAACAGGTTATTGAGCGTCACATGGGACAACTTGAAATTTGTAAAACAGATAATGGTATAGAGATCTTGTTACTATTTTAGAATAGGTTTAGTGAGTTTGTTAAGTTAGTAAAAGTTTAAAGATAGAAGTGTAAATATATTTAAAAGGTGTTTTGTGTATGAAAAATATAATTGATAAAGCGTCGATATTAGTCGAGAGTCTACCATACATTAATAGATTTTCAGGCAAGACGTTTGTGATAAAATATGGTGGGCATGCTATGGAGGATAGTGATTATCAATATAGTTTTGCACAAGATATAACGTTACTACATTATGTTGGTATAAAAGTTATTATCGTCCACGGCGGCGGTCCTCAGATCGGTGAAATGTTAGATAGGTTATCTATCAAGTCTGAATTCAAAAGTGGAATGCGTGTAACAGACTCAGATTCTATTGAGATAATTGAGATGGTTTTATCAGGCAAAATCAATAAAAACATTGTATCATTAATAAATAAAGCAGGCGGATCAGCGTTAGGTTTATCAGGTAGAGATGCTAATTTAATTGTTGCAGATAAATTATATTTAAATGAGAACGGCGAGAAGATAGATATCGGATTAGTAGGTGATATCAAAAGTATCAACACCGAAGTTATTAATCATATAGCTGAAAAATTTATTCCAGTTATAGCACCGATCGGTGTAGGAGATGATTTTACGCCATTCAATATTAATGCAGATGTTGCAGCAGGAGCTATCGCATCAGCCTTAAAAGCAGAGAAGTTAATACTTTTAACAGATGTTGACGGTGTGAAAGATAAGTCAGGTGATAGAATTTCAACTATCAAATTATCAGATGTAGATAGTTTGCGTACAGATGGCACATTAACAGGTGGGATGATCCCAAAAGTTGAGTGTGCAGCATCGGCTATAAAAGCAGGCGTAACTAAGGCACATATAATAGATGGACGAGTGTTACATTCAGTCCTATTAGAAATTTTTACAGATTCAGGTATAGGAACTCAGGTGGTAGATGGATAATTTTAATTTTGATGTAAAATCTCCTAAATATTTTATAGACGATATAATACGTAAAGCTGCAGGTGGTGATGCAAGAATAATTAATGCATTTGAAGTTATTCCAAGGGCTGTTTTTATACCAGAAGCGTCAAGACATCAAGCTTATGATGATATCTCATTGCCGATAGGACAAGGACAAACGATATCGCAACCGTCGTTACTTGCACATATGTTAAAGAAGTTGGATATAAAAGAAACAGATACTATTTTAGAGATCGGTTCAGGATCAGGATATCTAGCGGCATTGCTATCAAAAATGTGTAAGAATGTTTATTCGGTTGAGCGTATAGCTCCACTATTAAATTCAGCAAGAAAGTTATTAAGAAGAATGAGTATATCAAATGTACATTTTTTATTAGGTGATGGAGCTTTAGGTTGGGAAGATCACGCACCATACGATAAGATTGTTGCATCAGCTGGAGCTACAAAAATCCCAGATAATTTAGTTGCACAATTATCAGATAATGGAAGATTTTTAATTCCGCTCAATGATAGCTTAATGTGCTATATCAAAGAGAACGGCACAATTATTGAAGAGAAAGGTGTGCCTGTTAAATTTGTAGATTTTGTAGGCAGTTAATTTTCCTGCTTACGACCATGGCTATATGTATTTTGTAGGCAGTTAATCTTTCCTACTTACGACTATAGCTATATGTATATTGTAGGCAGTTAGTTTTACTACTTACGACTACTGTTATATGTATATTGTAGGCAGTTAATCTTTCCTACTTACGACCATGGCTATATGTATATTGTAGACAGTTAATTTTCCTGCTTACGACTACGGCTATATGCATATTGTAACCTAGTATATTTCTATAATAGTATCAATCTTAACAATATATATACGTGTGCAATATACTACTTAGTTTCGTTATCGTTTTTCACAACATTGATAACAACAATCTCTGCTTTAGTAGCAATCCTCAATCTTAATCCCCATAGGTATATTCCACTTGTAACAACTTGAGTAGTATTATCATACTCTTTCACTCCGTAATCATTCTGATACATATATTTTACTATTAGATTAATCGGAAACAGTTGTCCAGCGTGAGTATGTCCTGATAGCAGAAGATCTATGTTGTTATTTTTAGCAGACTCAATACTTTCATCGCTCGGTATATGATCAATAACTATTGATAGATAACTTTCATCAATATCTTTTACTAAATCGGTTAAATTATCTCTATTGATTTTAGATTCAACTTTAGAAATTGAGAAAGGAATATCTAAATCTCTACCTATAATATTAACAGAGAGGTTGTCGATAGTAGAAACTTCATCAACTAGCATAATCAAATCACTATCTTGAAGAGTAGGCACAACGATATTTTTAAGCCCAGCGTAGTAATCATGATTTCCAAGAGCAGCGTAAATCGGCATATTAATATTTCTTAACACAGCTATATTTTCTTCAGTCATATCTTTCACATCTGCATCTATAATATCTCCAGCGAAGATCGCAAAATCTGCATCTATGTTATTTATCTTATCAACATACATATTCAATCGTTTTAATGATGTAGTTCTATCAACATGCATATCTGCTATTAAAACTATTTTAAGATTTCTAGAGATATTTTTATCGGTGTACACAGTGTACTCTTTAATAATCGGTGTCATGCTGTTTAGGTAACCGTATATATATATGATAGCAGTGGCGATCATTATTATGTAAGGAGTTTTAAGTGGAGTCCTATTTTGTATGTGTAGGAGAGTTAATATATTGACAATAACGAACACCATAAACAATATAAATGTTATACCCATTATATGGTATGCAATAGATAAAATATATGGAGGCACTTCAACATTAAATTGATACTGTAAAATTCTAAGTATTAAGAATGACTCAATAACAATAAGTGTAATCGGTATTGAAATATAACTTGCAATGTTTGGTAGTAGATATTTATATACGTTGAACGAGATATATGTAGCAAGAAAAAGATTAAGAATAAGAAATTTTATCATTTATAAATCACCTTAGTAATAGTTGGAAAATTAGTATAGTTATGGAAATAAATTTTGTAAATATAAAACATGTAGAATTTTATAACGTAAATAATCGGTTATAAGAGTATCATATTTTTAAAAGACACTTTATTTAGGGAGATCATTTAACTCAATTATTGTCATACTATAGAGATAGTGATAGAGAGTAAGTTCAATTAATTCTCAAAATATGATGAATTAGAAACTAAGTTTAACTTTATTTTAGATAATTATTAAATTTAAATTTCATGAAATCACAATATTTTTGATTATATTTATTTTAATATTGATGAATATTAAATAACTTTTTAATAGATTAAATTTATATTTAGTTAAGAGAATAAGTTATTTTATGATGATAAAGATATCTTTAACACAATTAAACTATATTATTTTATAATGTATTTACATCAAATATTTTATAAAAATCGGAATATATAGATAAAACTTCATGAATATTTTGAAATTTTTTAAAATATTTTAATTTCATGTTAAATTATTATGTTGGTTGAGTGCAATTTGAAATTCTTTTATTTATAAGCTATTTAGGAGATATCATAAGGTGTATTCGTTTGTATAAATGTCAAAATACTTTATATTTTAAGATCAATTTAGATATATTTATAAATTATTATTTATTTTTTCTTGACAAAGAGTTTGAATTAGTAGAGTATAGCAATCCGAAG
>CAMRCY010000015.1 GCA_947041165.1 uncultured Deferribacteraceae bacterium
CTTTAGTTAATGTTAGCCAACTTGCACAACCTATCAAACTTGCTCTACTAACTTAGTAACTTTAGTTAATGGTTAGCCAACTTGCACAACCTATCAAACTTGCTAACGTAGTTTTGCTGAATGATCTGAAGTTAAACGATCGACAACTTTTTTAAGTTCTGTTGCAATTTCTTCATCGCTCAATGTTTTTGTTTCATCTAAAAATTTTAGACGGAACGCTACAGATTTAAGATCATCACCTAACTCTTTACCTAAATAAACATCAAATATATTTACATCAATAATTAACGCTGATGCACTCTTAGCTGATTTTGAAATATCATCTGCTGTAACATTTTTAGATATCAACATAGATAAATCTCGCTCTGATATCTGATATTTTGAA
Source organism: uncultured Deferribacteraceae bacterium (assembly GCA_947041165.1). GTDB lineage: Bacteria > Chrysiogenota > Deferribacteres > Deferribacterales > Mucispirillaceae > CAMQYB01. The sequence continues at coordinate 386 of CAMRCY010000015.1, forward strand.
AATTTGCTATAGCTTCTTTTTATGCCACTATGTATCTCTGTAATAATATCTAAATCAAACTCTGCAATAATTACTCTATCTTTTAAACCGATCGTATCTATCAACATAGGATGAACCTCACCTATAAATCCGATACGCTTATCACCTATATAAACCGATGCTGCTCTACCTGAATGAAGATACTCTACATCATCTAGTTTTTTAAAACTTAACCCTAAGTTATAAGTTGAGAATATGTTCTCTACAGTACCTTTTAGGTAGTAAAACAACTCAATCTTATCGCCCTTTATCCAACTAACTCCAGTTGGTAATCCCATCATCGCAATAGATAAGTGTCTGCTTTCAAGTGGAAGTTTCTCACCTTTAATATCTTCAAACACAGATGATATTTCAAACAGCTTAATCGATCTTTCAAATTGGTTCCAGTTGCTTTCTAAATTCTTTATTAGTGATGGAAATATAGATCTACGCATCAACGCCATATCTTGAGATATAGGATTTAACAACCTTACATATTTATCATCTTTCTCAAATAAGTTTAAATAATCTTCACCTAAAAATGAGAAATTTATCGCTTCATTAAAACCTAAAGCTTCTAATTTTATTCTCATATCTCTCGACATCAACGTAGCACCATCTAACGGTTTGTTATCAACTGCAACAGTTGGAATAGTTGTTTCTATATTATTATAACCATACAACCTACCGATCTCTTCTGCGATATCAGCCTCACGGATTATATCAATTCTATATGTTGGTGAAATTGATTTTATTTTGCCATCAATTAACTCACTCTTTATCTCTAATAAATTTAAAAATTCTAACATTGCATCAACTGATATATCTGTACCTAAAATTTTATTCACATATTTAGGATCAGTTACAACTTCTACTTTATCAAGCTCTTTAGATTGCCCACCGAATTTTTTATCAGAAACAGAACCACCTGATATCTCTGCAATTAACATAGATGCATAATCTAAAATGCTCTCAACTTTAAACGCATCAATCCCTCTTTCATAACGGTATGACGCATCAGTTGATAGCTGTAATAATTTAGAAGATTTACGAATAACCGTTGGTGCAAAATACGCACACTCTAAAAAGATCTCAGTCGTTGCATCTGTTACTGATGAGATTTCAGAACCCATAACGCCTGCAACTGCTAACACCTTTTCACTATCAGCTATCACTAGATTATCAATCGATAACTCTCTCTCAACTTTATCTAAGGTTACGCACTTCTCTTTATCAACCGCTCTTCTTACAACTATTTTATCTTTAATAAATGAGCTATCAAATGCATGTAAAGGTTGGTTGCACTCTAACAATATAAAGTTCGTAATATCAACAATATTATTGATAGATTTTAAACCTGCTGATCTTAATCTTGCACTTAACCACGAAGGAGAACTTGCAACTTTTATTCCAGATATAAACCTACCTACATATATTGGACAAGCATCTATATCCTCAACATTAATAGTTAAATCAGACTTACATGGTGAGGTTTTAAGCTCACGAATAGGTGATTTTAGCTCTCTTCTAAATAACGCTGAAACCTCTCTTGCAACTCCGATCATAGATAAACAATCAGGACGATTAGGAGTAACATTAAGTTCCAACACTGTGTCACCTAAATTTAAGATATCGTTCGCATCAACTCCAACTTCAACATCGCTATTAAGAACTGCGATACCCTCAGTGCTATCATCAATTCCTAACTCTGTGAAAGAGCATAACATACCCTCAGACACAACATCTCTAATCTTAGACTCTTTAATAGTTATATTAGGAAGCACAGCACCAATCTTTGCAAGCACCACAATCTGATTAACATCAACATTAGGTGCACCACAAACTATCTGATACTCAACACTTCCATCTGTAACTTTACATACCGATAATTTATCTGCATTTGCATGTTTCTCTTTCGATAACACTTTTGCTGTAACTAAATTATCTATACGTTTGAATTCGGTTATACCCTCAACTTCAAGTCCTGATAAAGTCAATTTATCTGCGATCTCTGATACTTTGAGATCATCTATTTTAACATACTCATTTAACCAATTTAGTGAAACTTTCATATTCTATATCTATCCTTAAACCATTATTAAACTTATTGCGAATTAAATACCTATACTAAATATTGATATTAAAACTGTCTTAAAAATTTGAGAGAATTACCGTATAGAAGTCTGATGTCATCAATTCCATACTTTAGTAAAGCGATCCTCTCTATCCCCATGCCGAAAGCAAAACCACTGTAAACATTTGGATCTATTCCAACTGATTTGAAAACCTCAGGATCAACCATTCCGCATCCTGCAATCTCTAACCAACCAGTACCTTTACACATTCTGCATCCTTTACCACGACACTGAACACAACCCATATCAACCTCTGCTGATGGTTCTGTGAATGGGAAAAATGATGGACGTAATCTAACATCTAAATCATCACCAAACATTTTTGATATAAATAATCTTAACGCACCTTTTAGGTCACCAAACGATATACCTTTATCAACAACTAATCCCTCTATCTGATGAAACATTGGAAGGTGTGTCATATCATAATCTGATCTATAAACTTTTCCTGGTGCGATCATCTTGATAGGTGGTTTACGGTTTTCCATAATTCTAATTTGAACTGGAGATGTATGAGTTCTAAGAACCACATCTTCATCGACATAAAATGTGTCTTGCATATCTCTCGCAGGGTGAGATTTTGGCATATTCAATGCCTCGAAATTATGATAATCATCTTCAATCTCTCTACCTTCTGCAACCTCATAACCTGCTGACATAAATATATCTATCACTTCTTGATATATCAAACTTACAGGATGAATTGATCCTCGTTTATAGGGAAACCCATCTAAAGTTACGTCAATCACTTCATCTTTTAATGTTGCGTTTATCTCTTCTTTTTTGATAAATGATAATCTTGCATCAAACTGCTCATCAAACTTATCTCTTATCTTAGATATTCTCTCACCGATCTCTTTACGCTTCTCAACATCTAATTTACCAAGCTCTTTATTGATAGACGATACTATCCCTTTCTTACCAAAATACTTTACCTTAATATCGTTTAGTTCGATTATTGATGACGCAGCATCTATCTCACTTTTAAACTCTTCAAGGGTATCAAAATTAATATCCATCTAACTCTCTCAATAATATTTATTCTAACTCTTCTAAAAAATATATCTAATAACCAGTTATTATCGTAAACTCTAATTTACTTCTTAACTCGCCGTACATATCAATTGTTGCTTTATCCGCAGAAGCAGCATCTCCTAAGAAATCATTTGCTGATGTGTATTCAATTTTCAGATCTACACCAAGTCCTATGTTTGGATTAAACATATAACGGTAACTCAACCCAACTCTACCTTTAATCATTATTAAATTACTAGCGTTTGCAAAAATTGTTCTATCATATGGTAATGCTTCATTTAAAAGATATGTGTTACCATATCCCACCATTAAGTTAATCAAAAAGTTTAACCCTTTAGCTGGAGTGTCTGTTTGTAACTCATAAAAAATACCGAAATTTCTTACAACAGTATTTATCAAGTTTGATTGATCGCTAGTTACTGTAATATTTGAAGTCGATCTAGGAGCAACATCTTCTGCATAATAAAATCCGATAAATGCATGATTGAACAGACTGTCTTTCGATCTTATTGGTGTTTGAAGATAAAGTCTTGTTTCTGACTCTGACGTTACGCCATAAACATCGCTACCACTTACAGCAGATACTCCATTAACATACATATCTTTCTGCAATGAATACTTCTTAGCATAAGTTGTATACCTTGTATCAATATTAAGCATTGATTTATATGTAGCAAATGGAATTGCTAACATCAATGGCACTCGTACATAATATGAATTATATCCACTTGTGATTTTTTTGGTAGACATCATCTGTTTATCAAAACGAAATAAACCACTGTTTTCAATCTCTATTTGAGGTATAAAAGGATAGCCATTTAAAAATCTTAAACTTATCTTACCATACGGAATAACTGAAAAATCTGATTTAACATTACCTGTATCCATAAATTGAACAGAGTTAAATGCACCAACATCAATGCCAATATCAACAATACTTATACCACCTTTAGCATCCTTTGCATAAATGTTTAAAGTTGAAATTGTTACCATTAAAATAGTTGCAAACAGTATCCTCATCAATTATTATCCTTACCCTATATCGTTATGTATACGACTATTCACGCAACTGTAAACAACACATATCACTCATACTAATCAAACAATAAGTATTATAATATATTACCTATAAATCTTCAAGAATTATTATAGTAATAAACATATAGAATAATTTAATCTTTATATCTAAAAACTGTTTTATATATCAAACAGTTAACAAGATAGATTTAAACATATTATTTAATCTATGCGCCTTTCATCATTAATAATATTTTTTCAGACTCTTCTTTCTTATTTAAAGCATCAAATGAATCTTTTGCACCTGATAAAATCTCTAACTTATCTTTATCTGTTGCAAATAAATAATACGCTTTCATGTAGTTATATGCTGCCTGCTCATAGTTGCGAGCTTCATAACTTGAACGTGCAATTCTTTTTGTTGCAACAAGTCTAATATCATCTGTTGCAGTGTTTGATAGATATTTTATTAGATCGATATTTCGTTGATATTCTTTCTCATTAGATATCGCCATAAACCTAGTCATACCTTCTTTATAAATATCAAACGAGTAAGGCTTGATCCTTTGAGAGTAATCAAGTATCTCATTCGCACTTGTCGACAGTTGAACAATCTTACGTGTTGAAAGTTGATGATATCTGTTTTTGTTAACAGCCAAACCTTTATATAAACTTAACGCCTCATCACGCTTAGAACTCTCTAAACATTCAGCCCTTACAAAAAGTAGATCATCATTCTCTTTACCGATCTCTATTTTTGCATTATCTAAATTCTCTAAACAATCTAAATATCTATTATCACTGCTAGCAATCCTTGCTCTAACCAGTAATGCATCATATCTATACTCTGTTGTTGGATATTTTTTATTAAATAAATCGCTGTACTGTTTCGCAGTATTAACATTTCCTGAATCTAGTAATGCTTTAGAGATATCTAAAAGTAGTTTATCTTCTTTATCAAACGGTGCTCCTTTTAATAAAGTTTCATAAGAACTTTTATAGAAATAATCTGTATCATTATCAATTAATGCTATCTGATAAAGCCCATCATAACTTCTGTAAAGTAACTGTTTGTCTGCAATAAGACCTTCATATATCTTTCTTGATTCTAAATACATACCTTTTGATGCAAGTAATTTAGCTTTCTCTGCCAAAATTTCTGGGGTAGGTTTAGCTATCTTATCGATCACTTTTAATGCATTATCTGAATCTCCTGCTAAAATTAACTCCATAGCAGTTAGAGATAATATACTATCTGATGATCCTGAACCTTTCGCTATATTTAATGCATTTTCTGTCATATTTAATTTAAAATAACTTGATACAAGGATATATTTTGAATCATCACTCTGCTCTGTCATCGACTCTATCTCAGTGATAGCTTTACTATAATCTTGTAGATTGTAGTATGATGCTGCCCTTATGAGGGCTGCATTATCGTCATTCACACCCTTCACAGATATGATAGCTTGATGATAATCTTGTGCTGAAAGATAAATATCACCTCTTAAAACTTTACAGTATCCAGTATCACAACCTGCGATTAGTTTTAACGCTCCATCACTATTGTTATTTAAGAACTCAATTTGTGCTAAAATATATTTTGATATTCTGACCTTCTCTTCATCTTTGCTTGCAACGATATATTTATTAAGGAGAAATTTTGCACGATTAGGATCAAGCGTTGCCGTTGCTACTCCTTGATAAAAATAACTCATCTGCAACAACTCTTTATCAAATGTTAATAGAGAAAACGACTTTATTGCATCATAATTGTCATTATTCATCAAGTACTTAATACCTGTGAAAAAGTTTCCATAATCATTAAATCGTTTGTTTTTAAACTTAAATAACTTTATAAGTTCAAGTGGCACTTCTTCAAAATTGTTTGACACTAAATAAGATAGGATAGATAATTTTTCATCATCAGTTTTAATCTCACCAATTCTTTTCAATACTTCATCGTACTTATTTTCTGCTATTAAAATCTTTATCTCTAAAAAATTCTTTGATTTGATATCTGTAATTCTAGCTACATATCTTTTTGCCGATGGAATATCTCCTGCCATTATCTGCGAGTCGACAATTAATATATACGAGTTCGAACTCTCTAACAAACTTCCCATCTGAATAACATCTGAATATCGTTTCTGGTTATATAAAGCGAATGCTTTCATCTCGTTAAATTTAGGATATTTTCTAGTGTAATCAATATGCTTATCGACCAACGCTATCGTTTCACTATACTCACCTTTAGAACTTAAAAATTTAAGCCATTTTGATAGTGAGTAAGGTGTAAATTTATCTATCTTTCTACCTGTTTCTTCTATTATTGATAATTTATTAGACTTGTCTGCTATTTGGAAAAAACTATCCATTGCAGTATCTTTAAATAATCCTTCTTTAATTGATAGCTCTGATAAGATCTTAAACGCTTTGCTGTGCGATGATATATTGTATAAACTTAAACCGTATAGAAGTTTACTTTCATCTGAATATACTGATTTATCTAATTTTGCTTTATACTTTTCGTAAGAGTTAGTAACTTCAATATTATCTTTATTAAGGTATGATTTTACGATATTATTTCTGTAAGCAAGCTCACCTACAAATAACGATGACACTGATGTTTTGAATGATCCAGAATACATAAACCCTGGTTCATCAGAATCATAATTCGTGTTTCCTCCAACATTAAACTCTATCCTACTTTTTCTGATATAAGTGTCCATCATGTTCGGAACATCAACATTATAATCAACCGATGTGAACGCTGGCTTAACTCTAAAACCCTTCAACTCTTCACCCTTAAACGATTGATCTGGAATGACTACACTGCTTTTATGTAGGTTTAAGCCTAAACCACTGCCTTTATTTATATTGATATTTGTATTCGTGTTTGAATAGATATCTGTTGATATTAATAGTGTGAAAAATAGTAATGAAGTTATAAGCGATTTGTATTTAATCATATCATTCCTCTATATTTTTTGATTTTGATTTTTTAATTTTAACAGTAATCTGTCATCAATTAAACTTGCTCTCATAGGTGATATAGATACATATCCTGAAGCAAGTGCGACAACATCAGAATCTTCTTCATGAATACCTTCTTTCTCATAATCTGATAACCAATAATATTTATCTCTAAATGTATCTGCTCGCTCTTCATAATTATTTAAATATGAGTGAGTAGAAATTGATGTATACTTATGTCCCTTAATATCTTTATAAGGGATGTTCGGCACATTTATATTTAGTAAAGACCCCTTTTCAATTATTGATAGATCTAACGTCTTAATATAATCTTTCATAAACATTGCAGGCGCTTGATAATCTAAATCAGTATAGCCACCAATCGACACAGCGATCGATGGAATACCCCAAATTGCAGCCTCAATAGCAGCACCAACCGTTCCTGAATAACATGTGTTCATAGCTACATTTGGACCGTTATTGATGCCTGATATAACTAGATCGATCTTACCTTTAATAAGTTTCGATAAACCTAATTTAACAGAATCAACAGGAGTTCCATTTACTGCAAATATATCTATTCCTAAATCGTTATCGATCGTTTTAAACCTTAATGGATTGTATATTGTGATAGATGATGATGTTCCACTTCTCTCACCGTTAGGAGCAACCACTACCACATCAGCGATATCTTTCAACGCTTTAGTTAATGCCAATATCCCTTCTGCTTGATAGCCATCATCATTTGTTATTAAAATCTTCATCTCGTCCACCTATACATTATAACTTTATTAAACTTAACAAAGTTGATATACCTCTTCTACTACTATATCTTTATTTACGCAATAAAGTTTATCTACTTCTTCTACTATCATAACTTTATTTACGCAATAAAGTTGATATACTTCTTTTACTACCATAACTTTATTTATGCAATAAAGTTTATCTAGTTATTATATCATATCTTAAATATCTTTTCTATCTCTATCCTACTCATCGGCGTTACGGCGACACTATTAAAGTTTTTATATGTTACAAACCCGATCGGTGTTTTTTTAGGTTTAGTTAAATATTTGCGTCTTGTATAATCAACATCAACCTTTAGCTCTCCCTTATTCTTAGAGAATGCCGAAACAATTGAGGCAACATATAAAATAAGCTCATCATTTAAAACCCCTTCACGCTCTATCCTTAATATAAGGTGAGCCGATGGAATTAGACGTGCATGAAACCATATATCTGAATCAATCGCAAAACCTGTTATTAATCTATGGTTAGATCTTGAGTTTCTTCCAACATATATAGAAAATCCATCACCTTTATATGTATGGAACTCTTTTATATCTGAATCAATCTTATTTTTCTTAACCTTTTCATCAGCTTTGATCTCTGTTTTTAACTTCTTGATCTCATGAGCATCATCTATACTTTCTATAAAATATATCTGCTCTTCTGCTGAAAATATCAACTGATTAAACTCCTCAATTCTAGCCTCAATAATAGGAACAGAGCGTTTTAGACGTGAAGCTCTTTTAAATAGTTTATCAATTTTAACCTTTACAAGTTCGCCATAACCTATTTTATATGGAACTTCTTTGATCTCACCATCTGAATAATCTTCTAATATATAATCGCCTTCACCATCAATTTTGTGTAAATTATTCCTTAATAACTCTGCTTCTGTTGAATATTTACTGCTACTTTCTGCCTCAATAAGCTCTTTTTTCAATTTATCTTGTATTTTGATATATTTGTTTAACGGTTTCTTATATATTGAAAGGATTTCGTTCTTATCTCGAGTAACGTCGCTGATTGAGTTACCTTTTGGTGTATAAAACCTTCGTAAATCATCAATTTTGACGATTTCAACTGGATTGTCTATCAAAAACGGTATAACTTTGCCTTTATCATCAATATAAAAGTTATCATCAGCTACAATCAATGCTTTAATCTTCTCAAATGCTTCAGATTTGTTTGCACTGCTGTCAAAATATAGATCAGCATGTCTAGCCGTTGCATTATAGAACCCTACTAGATCATTAAACGATTCTGCACCTGAATGATTATCAAGTGAGTATATTTTATTAGCTTTAGGCAGTTGATATTTAGATCCTACACCTATATTACGATCTGGATCAATCGTTCTTGATGATAGAGAGTATAATATCACCTCTTTATCGTTTAATAGAAAAAAGTTAGCATAATTGCCAAGAGGCTCAAATATCATCTTAAATTGTAGAAGTTTTCCGCTAGGTTTTCGTTTCTCAAGGTTGAAGTATGATATACGCTCATACCCATAAGTGCCGATACTAATTATCCTTGTGCCGATGATATTAGATAACGCACCTGGAGCATTTGAAACCGATTCATCACACAATAAAAGTGCTGGAGGTTGAGGAGATGCTCTATACTCTAAGCCTTTCATTTTGCCATCTTTATATATAGATATAAAGATAAAATCGTCTTTTACACCGAAATTATTTATATTTCCACCACATAAATCCTTCGATAGAATTTGTGATATTTTAAAAAAAGTTAATCCGTCCAATAGTTTACACCTTATAAAAACAAATAAAAAAAAAATTTGAACTAAACATAATTAAAGTAGTCTATAGTAGCATAAGTAGAGAAACCTCTCACAACTTTTATTTTATAGATGGGACGCCTATTATATCCCCAATAGTGGGCGACAATCCCTGAACAAACCCTCCTAGTAAATTGATTTGTCTGTCCAGTTTTCCCTAAAGGAGGCTGGATGGGCTAAATCTTACAATTATCAACTCACCAACCAACTATTTTCCACCAATCAAAACTGCTATATCAAACTAATTATTAACAACTATTTTCCATCAATCAAAACTGCAATATCAAACTAACTATTAATAACTATTTTCCACCAATTAAAACTGCAATATCAAACTAATTATTAATAACTATTTTCTACCAATCAAAACTGCCATATCAAACTAATTATTAACAACTATTTTCCACCAATCAAAACTGCTATATCAAACCAACTATTAATAATAAATTTTAGCCACGCACGATCAATCAACTAATCGATAATTTCAGATATTTATATCTAATACTTAATAATTGATTTTAATTACTACAATCACCATAAAGCACTAAATATTTATAACTTTCAAGCTTATCACTCTAAGCTAATAACTATCAATGATAAAAAATAATACCCTAATTCTGATAATTATACTATACTTTATTATATATTTTCATATTAAAAAATAGAGGTTTGGTTAAACAACAATGAAAGAGTTTGATAGATTAATAGAAATAGTTACAACTTTGCGTGCACCTGATGGCTGTCCTTGGGATAGAGATCAAAATTTGTACTCATTAAAAGATAAAATGATCGAAGAAGCGTATGAACTTCTTGATGCCATAGATAATAAAGATATAGATAATATCCACGAAGAATTAGGCGATCTAACCCTACACATCGTGATGCACTCACTCATTGCAGAAGAAGAAAATCTGTTTACGATCAAAGATGTGCTAAACAGAATAAGTGATAAAATGGTTCGCCGTCATCCTCATGTTTTTGGTGATGAGGATATTACTAAAACTGAAGATGTGGTTAAACGATGGGATGAGATTAAAAAGATTGAGAAGAAAGGGAAAGTTTCTAACTCTATATTAGACAACGTGCCTGTATCTTTACCATCACTATTAAAATCATCTAAAATGCAGAAAATAGCTAGTAAAGTTGGGTTCGATTGGAAAGATATTAACGATGTGATATTGAAACTTGAGGAAGAGATCGGGGAACTAAAATCTGCTATTGCTAATCAAGATAAAGAGAATATAGAAGAAGAGATCGGGGATATACTTTTTGCAACTGTAAATATATCTAACCATCTTAAAATATCGCCTGATAACGCACTTAGACAAACTAATAATAAATTTTATAAACGATTTAATTATATTGAAAAACATATACAATCAATTGGTAAAACATTTGAAGAGTGTTCTCTAGATGAGCTTGAAGAGATCTATCAGATAGGTAAAAAAGAGTTAAAAACTAAACAGTAAAAGTTTGTGACACTAGTAGAAAATTTAAATAAAAGTTGCCACCTATCTTTTTTAACTATTAATAACTAGTTAGTTTTTGAAAATCTTATCCGTTATCAAACTCTCTGTACTTGCTATAAACTCGTTCCAATCAGAGAGTAGGTATAAAGTGTCGTGATCTAAATCTATCCCATAGATATTTTTATCCGTTACCATATACGCTATAATAAGATCTTCACAATGTTTGATATTTGCAGAAAGTTGTATAATTTTTCTACCCTTCCATTTTGTAATAATAACGTCGTTAAGTGAGAAAAACATCATCTCTTTTATAGGAGATTTTTTAGAGAAAGCTAACTGCAATTTATCGCCTTTCAAAAAATTAATCATCTCTAAAGGACAACCTAGTTTTATAAATTTTTCAGTTTGTACCTCTATATCATGTAACTCTTTAGGTTCTAATAATTTAATTCGTTTAGCGATACTATGTAGACCTTTCTTGATAGCCGTCGTATATGCTCGCTCACCTTGCTTTGTAACAACCGTAACATCTGCACCAGCGTCTAATAATTTTTTAACAATTTTTACGTTTTTAAAAAATATTGCAGAGATAAGAGGTGTAGAATTATACTCATTTTTACAATTAATATTAACACCCATCTCTATCAATTTATCAACAAGTTTTAGACTCGCTTTATTATCAGGATCGGTTGGATTAATCGCTTGAGATAATAGTTCATCACCATATTTTGAAATAAGATTTTCGTTACTTTCAAAAATATCTAACATAGAGTGATTTTCACTATAACCGATTTGAGATATAACCTCTCGTTCAAGCTCTTTACTTAAATTTTTAAGTCCACCTAAATCAATTATTTTTTGTATAATTTTTTCATTACTATATCGTATAGCTGTGAAAATTATAGGCTCATATTTATCAGATATTTCAGCATCTTTATCTATCAACCATATAAGCATCTCTTCATTATTATCAGCTACAGCAACTTGTAAAAGAGTAGATATCAAGCCGTATCCTAGCTCATACCGTTTATTGATATTTAATCTACGTTTCTCTATACGATTTAAAATATCATCGCAATCGCTATTTAAAACAGATACAATAACTGGTGGTAAATTATCGATATTATCTCTTATATTAAATTTATACATTGCTCTATCTCCGTTGCCAACAACTTATATACTGAGTGATTTTTTTATATCAATCTCAATTACTGTTTTGCTTTACAATAAACAATTTCTGTTTTTCCATAATCGCTTAACATAAAACAATCATCATAGATATCCATAATCTCAAAATTTTTTACGCCTTTTGGCATAACAACATCGTGCAAGAAATTACTCTCTAAGTTATATATTTTTTGAACACCTTGCAAACCCCTCGTAAACGCCATATTCATGTTATATATAATTTTTGATAGTTGTCTTTATCGCACCGTTATTTTCTAAAAGTTTTTGCATATTTTCTACAATAGATTTTGTTCCACAACAGATTTCTAGAGGAAGAGTATCAATCAGAACTTTAACATCTCTTATATCAACATCAAGTTTAGTTTTTAAATAGTGCATCATAATAATTCGCTTTTCGCTATCTACTTCATCTAAATATAATTTATATAAAGCTGGCAGTTCAAATGTAATATTATCACTACTCACTCCATCAAATAATTTTAAGTTTTTATTATCAATTACAGCAATTATATATTCATCATTAACATCTAAATTAATAATTACAATGTGTAGATTATGTTTTGATAGTTGACTTTCAAACAGTTGCAAAAGAAGAGGAATATGTTCGCCTCGTTTTACCTCACAATCATTTACTCTCTTTCTAAGGTTTTTATCATCTAATTTTATATCAGTTACAGACATAACTTTTATGCGACTATTTAAATATTTTTTAATCTCGCCTGAATACTCTTCACCACTCCAATCAATTGTACAAAAATAGGAACAACCAATCATATAATCAATCATCAATTCTTGATGTGTCATAAGTTTTGCTTCTTGATTTAAACACCAATCATCTACATCATACTGTTTTGATAACCATTTTTTATGCAACTTATAAAATAATTCATTACGATTAATATCGTAATCTTCAACAACTTTTTGAACCTCTTTTTCGATATCAAATAACTTGATGAAATATTTAATCTGTTCCATACTCACCCTCTACATCTACACTTACTTGATATTATAACCTTCGATCTCGCTGATAATATAAATCATGCGTTATCAAAATATTAAAGCTCGTTCTTTCTTAAAGCTGCAAAAAATTCTTCTGTAAAATCGTCAAATGAATATTTATTTTTTTCAAATTTAAAATGTGTTGGTGCACTCATATCTTGAGATTCAGCAAACCTATCGATATACGTTTCTGAATATTTATGCAGCATAAACTTGCCCTTAGTTTTATCGTACTTGAATGTCGCATAAGAAAAGACAAACGAGCTACCACCGAGCTGTTGTTCAATAGTAAAATAATCACCCTTTACTGCAATACCCATATAACCCTCAGCTGGACTATTGCTACCAATCGGGATAGTTGTTATCGTGGCAACCTCTGTATATCCACCACTTTTATTTTCTTTTAACAGTATAATAGGCTCGCCTATATTTACATCTTCCATCGTAAATTTTTTCTTAGTCAAAACCAATATAATATGATTCTTTGAAATATATGTTAAATCTTTAATACGATAATCGCTTTGAACAAATTTACTTATTAGGTCTGCTCTATCTTTTACATATTTTATAATCTTAACGTTTCCTTTCGCTTCTGCTAACTTTAAAGCACTCCCTTTACCTGCATAAATATCTGCACCTTGTTCAATTAAATATTTAATCGTTTCAAAATGTCCACCATTTATAGCCATCATCAAAGCTGTATCGCCCCTCTTATTAAACTCATCAAGCTTAGCTCCATAATTCAATAAAAATTTAACTACCTCTAAATGTCCATTTTCTGACGCCGTCATTAATGCAGTATGATTATAAGATACATTGCTATACTTAACAGATTTTATATTTTCACTTACTAAAAATTTAACTACCTCTAAATGTCCGTTGCTTGATGCATACATCAATAACGTCCACCCACCATACTCTTTATTCAAATCTATATCTGGGTTCTTCTCTATAAAATCTTCTACCTGTTTCAGATCGCCTTTCTCTACATAATCTACAACTTTACTATCAAGTTCAACATCATCACTACTACTACTTTTAGCCTCTGCAAACCCTACTACATAGAACAACATAAACAGAGTTAAAAACAACTTACCTAAAACATACACACGCTTATTCATTATATTTTCTCCAAATCTTTTTTAACTTACTATCTATCAAGCTGAACTATACTTTCAACAATACCCTCACCAACAATCCTCTCCCCTTCCATCACAAAAAACTTTGTAGAAGGTTTAAGTTTAGAGTAATCAACTCCGTCATACATAGGTGTAGCAGTTGCAGAAATAGCTTCATCAAATCTACAATCAACATCACTTTTAAAAGTCACACCTAGATATTCATCATCAGTATCAATCTTTAAATGAGGACGATAATTTCCACTTACTAAACATGGAGGCAACTTTCTCTTATCACTAAAAAAAGTAACAGAAACAGAAAATATGATATCAAAACTCATTCACACTCTCCATGTTTTCACACAATTAGCCCATTAAACGAATATCAACACAGTCAACATTTTCATATGAAGTTTCTAAAATATAAACAAGCGATTTATTCTCTAATACCTCTTCTTTACTCAACTCACTAAAATCTTTACTGTTCCAATCGTATTGATCAATATCAGGGATAGCACATAAGCCTCTCATAGTTAAAGTGATCTTTAACAGTTGAGTTTCATTGCTCCACGCTGCAAGAGTAACTGATGGTATTTCATAATGGACGACAAGTTTACTGCCTTCAATATCAGTCTTTCTTATTTTAAATTGTTCAGATTTCAACACTTCACAACGAGTGATTTTAGATATTAATTCAGCTTTATCTTCTAAATAATCAAAACTTTTTAACATTATAGGTAATTGATTTAACTGCTCAACATACGATATAGTAATTATCGATAATAACGATTCTCTCAAACTCTCTACCAACTCTTCTCTATTCATAAAATTCTCCCTTAATAAATCTTTCTATATTTTAAACATTTTACTACTCATAACTTATCTCATTTCTTTTATAACCTATGAGAGATCTCATTGTTATAAGTTATATTGTAGCTTGTTTTGATATTACTCTCCTGACTTAATAAACCACTTATTCGCAGTTTTAAAATCTTTCCTAACGCCTCTACCACTTTGATACATAAACCCTAGATTATACATAGCAATCGAATACCCCTGCTCAGCTGATAATTTATACCATCTAAAAGCAGCTTCATCATCTTTTAGACAACCTCTACCCGATGCTGTCATTATTCCCATATTATATTGAGCTTTCATGTTTCCACGTTTTGCAGATTCATACAGCCAATTAACTGCCTCTTCATCGCTTTGATATGCACCCTTGCCTTGCTTATGCATGAACCCAACATTAAATTGTGATTCAACATGTCCTGACTTAGCTGCCTTATAATACCAGTCATACGCTATATCTAAATTCTTAGCAGTTTTACCTTTGCCTGATTTATGTATCTCCCCTAAATAAAACATAGCCTCATACTCATCTTCTTCAGCTGCTAATTCAAAAAATGTTCTAGCCTTATCAAGGTCTTGTTTAACACCTTGTCCAAAATAAAGTATGAACCCTATAATAAATAAAGATTTAGGATTGTTAGTTCTCTTAACGTCTTTAGAGAAACATTGTAACGCAAGTTCATAGTAGCCCTTATCAACTGCCTTGATCCCTAACTCATAAAATGACTTCTCATTTGGTGATTTAAATAATGCCAAAATATATCCTCAATATAAAATAATAAATTCACTCATAAAACTTAATAAACTTGCAACAGAAAACAATAAAAAACTAATTGCACTGCATCTCACCAAGCTCGATAAACTTGCCACGTTTCTTTGCATCAGAGTCAAGTATCATGACTGATCTAGCCATAATGCCACTTGCATGAAACTCTCTACAATATTTAGTAGCCATATCATCTCGTCTTGCACCATTATTTCTTACATATATCCAAACAGTTGGAGTTGCAGATTCTGATGCTTTCTCAATCGACTCTATCTCTTTATCACCTAACCTAAACGCCTCGATATCTTTAGGAGGCTCTTCATCTTTAACTCTATCTATATCTTCTTTTATCTGTTCAGTATCAATCACAAGTGGTCTATCTGATTTGACAGCTTCTGAAATTGATCGCTTACTTTCACCTTGCGATGATACCTCTCTACCAACAGATCCACCGCTACCACCACTCATAGGTTTATTAACTTCAACACTTCCAAAAATAGCTTTATACACAACATATAAGAGAAATATTAATATAAAAAATATTAGTATCTTATACTCAACACGTATCTTTATACCTATTTTTTTATCATCATTAGACATCTTTTACTTCCTCTTTAATATAATTTATATCGCTCATATATAGTTATCTAATCTTTAGGTTTATAGAAATTTGAACTCTTTATCATAGAAGATCTAAGTTCAAACAGTTTTGACGACAAACTAACTTTTGCTCTATGTGGGTTTAATATACGTTTATATGTCCAGTCAAGTGTAGATAAAATCGCTTCCTGATTTTTACGAATATCGGTTAACGATAACTGTACAGCCTCATCAATAAATATTTCCTTCTCGTTCATCGATGAATATACTAAATGCTGTTTCTCTTTTGAACAATTTATACCTTTATCAGATAACTCCATAAAATTTGTATCATCAAGCGGGTCGACACAATATTTAATATCCTCTATATTTTCATCTTTAAGATAGATTAACGTCGTGATATATTCACCATATGAATTTGTAAGTGTTGCACTTCTGCACTCACCAGGGATAGTTGTTTTAATGCTGTTATTAGAAATCTTCATAATATATCTATCGTTCAGTTCAGATAATTTACATATTCCACCAAGTGCAGGCGATCCCCAACCTGTAGCACCTCTTGTTCCAACTCCAAATGATATATGTTGTAATATACTATCTTCATCTGCAAATTTTATCTGGTTTATTATAGACTCAATATTGTACTCATCTAAATCGTTAGATAATATAATATTGATATCATCAGTTCCTAAACTCTCTTTCATCTTCTTATATGAACTTACAGCAAGATATGCTAGATCTCCACTATCTATTCTGATCCCTATTTTATGCCAACTATTATTTTTTATTAACAGCTCTTTGTTATCTCTAAAAGCCTCTATTGCGTGAACAACACCTGATTCTAATGTATTAATCGTATCAACCAATAATATCGGAGTTGTTGGATTTCCTTTTATAAAACTACCAAACGCCTCTCTCTCATTATCACTGCTTTGAATAAACTCATGCCCCATAGTGCCTGATGCTTTAATTCCAAAACGGAAACTTGCTTCACAGTTACTAGTTGATACAACGCCCGAGTAGTAAGAGTATAGCGATGCTTTAAGCGAGTTCTGTGCACGTCTTCTGCCGAACTCGAACAACGGCATAGATTTTGACACAGTTTTTATTCTGTTCCATTTTGTAGCAATGAGCGATGGAAAGTTTAACTCGTGAAGCACAAAATCTTCTATCAATCTGCTATCAAGTAGCGATGATCTGATTATGAGTATAGGCTCACCTGGAAAAACAATAGAATTTTCAGCAACTGAGAAAACTTCTACATTAAGTTTGTCACGAGTTTTAATATAATCAATAAACTCTTTTTTATAGTTGCACCGTTCAAGATATTCAACAATATTTTTGAATGAAAACGAATTGATCTTGTTTATAAAAGCGATAATTCCAGCGACTACAACATATGATGCTGCAAATGGTGGCACTCTATAAAAATATGTTTTAACTGCTTTTTGCTCATGTTTATTTGTAATAAAATCAGTCTGAGCCATAACAAGATGATACTCATCAAAGGGTATCGTTTCGTTTGAGAAATCATCTTTACTTAAAATAGATATTAGTGAAGTATTTAAAAGCTTTTTTGAAAGTTTGTCTTCCATATATTTTATACCTGTAGGACTATATTTTAGATAATATTTATGTTGACTATTATAGTTTGTTAGATATAATATTGCAAGTGATATTACTTTTGGATAACAATCTAATATTCACGACTAAAGTTTATTCTTTTATTTCTTTTACTTAAATTTATATGTTAAAATAAATTATATTAATCAAAAACAACGAGGTGAAATCATGTTCATAGGAAAATTAATTAAAACTGATGAATTTGCTACAGAAAAGCACGTTCCTGCGATAGAAGTTCTTAAAAAAGATAACAATACATATACTGTTGAAGTAACTGTTGGAAAAGAGATAGCTCATCCAAACACTACTGCACACTTCATCAATTATGTAACATTGTTTTTCAAATCTGATGATGCAACAGCTATTACTTGTTTAGGTAAAGCTGAGTTTTTAGCTCACGGTGAATCAGTTGAAGGTGCTGACAAAGGTTCTGCACATACTGATAGCTCTGCTATTTTTAAAGTTACATTAACTAAACCTGGAAAATTAATTGCAGTAAGTTACTGTAATATCCACGGTTTATGGGAATCAGAATTAGCGATATAACTTTCTAAGTATTTTATTTGTATAAACTTATAGTCTCATAAAATAAAAGCGTAGCATCAAATTGATGTTACGCTTTTTATAATAATTAAATATAATTTCAAATTTATAATGATCTTTCTGCCATAAAAAAAAGCTACAATAACTATATTGTGATTATAGAAATTTATAACTTATAATAGAACTAAATTGCGATAACCAAAATCTATATAAGCGATTAAATTACTCTAATATAATAAACTAACTTCACTCATATGATTAAACTATTTACAACCTGCAACCTAGCACATAAATCTATACAAGCGATTAAATTATTCTAATCTAATAAACTAACTTCACTCATATGATTAAACTATTTACAACCTGCAACCTAGCACATAAATCTATACAAGCGATTAAATTACTCTAATCTAATAAACTCGCTTCACTCACATGATTAAACTATTTACAACCTGCAACCTAACACATAAATCTATACAAGCGATTAAATTATATGTACCCACAAAACAACTGATATAATTAACTTAGATTATATCAGTTGTTTTGCAATGTTTAATCCCTAAGATATCTAGTCTATCCATAAAAATTT
Organism: uncultured Deferribacteraceae bacterium; assembly: GCA_947041165.1. Taxonomy (GTDB): domain Bacteria; phylum Chrysiogenota; class Deferribacteres; order Deferribacterales; family Mucispirillaceae; genus CAMQYB01. Next base: position 19,898 of record CAMRCY010000015.1, read on the forward strand.
GAGATAGCATTTCGCCACCATTAACAGGTGATGACGTATCAGTTAAAACTATTAATTTTGATAAATCAATAACATCAAAATCTATAATATCATTAATCGTGTTTGCAACGCAGTGACTTAAAGCCTCGCCACCTATATAAATATTATCAGCTTGCGACATACTCTTTAAAAGATCGGTGTTTCTTTGTTCAGGACGCTTAACATTGCACAAACTCTTATCGTTAAAATCCGAGTGATATTCAACCTCTGGTTTCATAGCTGAGTAATGTTCTGTATAAGAGTTAATACCTTTGAAATAGTAGTTAACTTTCTCAACCTTTGACGTAGCAAATGATTTAATCGCCTCATTTATATCTTCACAAATAGAAGCTCCAAGAGTGCCTGTGATACAGTGATATGGCCATACCGTAAGATTGTATTTTCCGTCTTGATCTAATTTATTAATATAATATTTCGCCCATTCCAGATGATCTGGATTAGAGGTTTTATATCTTCCATCTAAAAGATCTTCCACACTGATTTCTGTGAAATCTGGTAACTCGTTACCGTTTTTATCTACCCAAAAAAGTTTATGAAAAATTTGATAATATTGATGAGTGTCCATAGTTATAGATATCTCATCTATATGACCATACTCTCTTATAAATCTTGACAGACGCTTCATATCCTCTTCAGCATTTGGTACATATAAACTGCCTTCAGGATCACAAAAATCATATTGGGGGTCAATAATAAGAAGGTGATTATAATTCATTAAAACTCTCCTAAAACATATCACTATTTTAAACAACTACTTTTAAACTATAATATCAAATATAATTAATACTACAACTTAATAAATAATATCAAATTTAATTAATAAGATCAAATCTAATTAACAATTTATGACTTTTTCAACAATTTAAAGTTCAATCAACAATTTCAAATCTAATCAGCAAAACGTATATACTCTTCAATTACTATTTATAGAAACTGCGATCTTTTTTTAAACTTTTAAATTACTTGTCATCACATCAAATTCATTATCTATATTTTTATCTGTATTAGGTTTGATTGCATTTATAATAAATATCACTAAAAAGTTAGCCGTAAATCCAACCACTATCTCATAAAGATATGTGTTAAGCCCTAATGCATACCATATCAACATAACAATCGTTCCTGTAACCATACCTGCTAAAATTGAGTACCATGTACTTTTTCTAGAGTATAACGACATTATCACAGCAGGACCAAATGATGAGCCGAAACCACCCCATGCAAATGTTACTAAATTGAATATATTACTCTCTCTATTCATAGATAACATAAATGCGATAGCTGCAATAAAAACAACTGCAAGTCTGCTTACCAGTAACAACCTTTCAGGTGATGCTTTCTTATTGATTATTGATGCATAGAAATCTTCAGTTAATGTTGATGATGATACGAGAAGTTGCGAATCAACTGTTGACATTATAGCTGCCAAAATTGCAGCAAGTAAAACCCCTGCTAATATAGGATTAACAAGATCACGTACTAAAAATATTAGAACTTTCTCTTCATCACCTTTAGGCAAAGTATCATAAAGTGGGATCGCAAATAAACCAACTAACACAGCTCCAACTAACGAAATCAATACCCATGCCATCGCTATTCTTCTTGAACGTGGAAGAAGTTTAATCGACGCTACTGACATAAATCTTGTTAATATATGTGGTTGTCCAAAATATCCTAACCCCCATGCGAGTGATGATATTAACGATAAAGCAACAAGAAACGAACTCTCCCCTGTTGGTAAAATATCCAATACTCCAGCTTTTAAACTAATCGCTAGCTCAATCTCTGCTGGATCGATACTCATATATGCTATAACTGGCACTGCAACAATTGCAAACACCATTAAAATTGCTTGAAAAAGATCTGTCCAACAAACAGCTAAGAAACCACCTAACAATGTGTATAAAATCATAATCATCGTGCCGATAAATACAGCTGTGATATAATCCATAGCGAAAACCGATTCAAAAAGTTTGCCCGCACTCACAAGCCCCGCTGCTGCATAAACTGTGAAAAAGATAAGGACTATGATTGATGATATTAATCTTAATAATCCTGTTGGATCTTTAAATCTGTTATGAAAAAATGAAGATAGAGTTAATGAATTCGTAGCCCCTGTGTATAATCTTAATCTTGCCGATATTAAACGCCAATTAAAATATGTTCCAATAGCTAAACCGATAGCTATCCACGCTTGATTTAAACCGAATAGATATATAGCACCAGGCAGTCCCATCAGCAACCACCCACTCATATCAGATGCTTGAGCAGATAAAGCCGTAACCCATGCTCCCATTGATCTTCCACCAAGAAGATAATCCTCTAACTTCTTCGACTTATTATAAAAATATCCACCTACTAATATCATTACAATTAGGTATAATACAAAAGTAATATATGTACTTGTATTCGACAACTGCATATCTCTTACACTCCCCATAAAACAAAATTTTATCTATAAATTTATCAAAACCATCTATTAAAATTGACTATCTAACTAATTATTATACAACCATATCGCCATGTGATTAAAAGTTATTTAACTATTTACCAATCGCTATAATGCACTGTAGTTAAAATTGTGATTAAAAGTTATTTAACTATTTACCAATCTCTATAATGCACTGTAGTCAAAATATGGTGTATATAAAATATACTATTCCAAATTTTACTGTAACTAAAATGCACCAGCTAAATATTTATATAGTAGTGATGCAAACAACATAACAAAAACAGTAATTATCATATATTTAATAAATTTCTGTCCTTTAGTCATCGCCATCTTGCTACCGATAAATCCACCTGCCATATTACCAACGATAAGTGGCAAACCTAATAGGTATATAATTTTTCCAGCTAATGCAAAAGTTATAAATGATCCGACACCTGACGATAGATTGATAACTCTTGAAATGGCTGATGAATTCACTAAATTCATTCCTAAAAAAGTGTAGAAAAAGAGAGTTAAAAATGTCCCTGTGCCTGGCCCAAAGAAACCATCATAGAAACCTAAGATAAAACTTATGATAGGAACTTTTATATATAGATCTTTATTTGTAAACTCATTGATCTCTGATTTTATCTTCTTTTTAGGTATAAAAACAACAATCGCTGTGAAAGGTAGTATCGCTAAGATGATTTTTGCGACTGTTTCCTCGTCAAACATTAAAATGCTTTTAGTTCCAATAACTGATCCGATTAACGCACCTGCAACACCGATTAACGCTATCTTCCATATGATTTTACCTTTTCTTGCAAAATTTATAACCGCAGTTGATGTCCCAAAAATAGCCACAAACTTATTTGTGCCTAAAGCTAGTTGAGGTGTTATACCTACAAGGAGTAATGTTGGTGCTAAAATTAATCCGCCACCGCCTGCAACAGCATCTATGAAGCCTGCAAAAAATGCAACAAACGTAAGCATTATAACAATTAGATAGAAGTAATCCGAACTAAGTATCGATTCCACAAGCACCCCTCTCAAAATAGACAGTCATATGTGTTGCTCATACATAATAATAAGTATATCGAACTGTTATACTATAGCAGTATAACAATATATTCAAGCACTCTTTTACTGTTACCTCAAAAATATAGCTATTAAAAAACCTTGATCCATAGACTATTATTGATAAAATAAAATAAAAAACATTACTCTGTTATAGCAACAACTTACTTCTATATTAAAAATATTCCACCAATAGATGATACTTTTTTCTTGATAACAACCACTTTATTATGTACCCTCTAGATATGAATGAAACAAAAATAGTAGAAAAATTTAACAATTTAATTGATTTTATAAAAGTGAGAGAATCAGCACTCGTCGCCTTCTCAGGAGGAGTTGACTCATCTCTGCTTGTCTATGCATGCATGAGAGCCGACATCAAACTGCTTGCTGTCAATTTTCACTCATATCTATATGATAAACAAGAACTATTAGATGCTATAAGTTTTCTTAAAAACTATAATATCAACTATAATATCTTTCCTGTTGATCCATTAAATGATATTGAAGATATCAATACCAACCCTAGAAACAGATGTTATCTATGCAAAAAATATCTGTTTCGTGATCTTGATGAGCTTAAAACAACAACCAACCTTAAATATATTTATGATGGCTCTAATAGAGATGATTTAAAATCTGTTAGACCAGGTATAGTCGCTTTAAAGGAGTATAATGTTATTTCTCCACTTGCAGAACTTGATTACAGTAAGCAAGATGTTAGAGATGCTGCGAAATTATATGGACTTGTGAGCCACGATAAACCATCGCTTAGCTGTTTTATGACGAGATTTGAGTACGATAAGGATATCACAGTTGGCATGATTAAAAAGATTAACCATACCGAGAGATCGCTTATACAGATGGGACTTACATCGGCTAGATGTAGAGTTCACGGCGATAACGCTATATTACGTATCGAACTTAACGATGCTGATATGATTCAAGTTGTTCATAGTTTGAAAGATGAGATATTAGTTACGTTAAAGAAATTTGAATATAAACATATCTGTCTTGATCTTGCAGGTTTTAGAAGCGGATCAATGGATCTATAGAAATAGGTTAATAAGATATTGTAGCGATAGATTAATATGGTTGATTGTATCATTAATCAATATTGTTAATCATGTTTTAAATAGCTTGTAACAGTACTTTCTATTATCTATACAATTTGCATAGATCAACTTTGTAAATAGCTTGTAACAATACTTTCTATTATCTATATAATTTGCATAGATCAACTTTTTAAATAGCTTGTAACAATACTTTCTATTATCTATATAATTTGCATAGATCAACTTTTTAAATAGCTTGTAACGGTACTTTCTATTATCTATACAATTTGCACAGATCAACTTTTTAAATAGCTTGTAACGGTACTCTCTATTATCTATACAATTTGCACAGATCCAATTAAGTGACTTGTTAAGCATATCAAAACAAATTATCTACCTAACTCTCGCAATGATTATAACACAAAAAAAAGGTAGAAAATCTAATACTTAAAAGACTTTCTACCCATTTTTTATTTATTTTTTTGATAAGTATCTAAGATACTTGAAAACTTCTGCTTAATCTTTATAACTAGCTACTTTTTTTATAACTATCTACTTAATTTTAGCTTTAATATATTTTAACACATCTGCTTTAACTGTTGCTGGAAGTGGAACGTATAGAAGTTTTTTAGCGTAATCATCACCGTTTGCAAAACTCCACTCAAAGAATTTAAGAGTTTTTGCAGCAGCTTTCTTATCATCCAATCTTAACAGTATAAATGTTCCTGCAACGATAGGATATGAATTATCTCCACTCGCATTTGTTAACCAAACATTATAACCTTTCTTAGAATCGAAAACCACACCCTTAGTTGCTGCAACAAAACTTTCATAATTTGCTTCAACTTTCTTTCCTGCTTTATTAATAAGCGTTGCATAAACAATTCCGTTCTGACTAGCGTATGAATACTCAACATAACCTATTGAGTTTTTAATCTGCTTAACAGATGCAGCAACGCCGTCATTACCTTTACCACCAATTCCTGTTGTCCAATCAATTGATTTACCTACACCCATTTTATTTTTCCAGTCGCTTGATACACCTGATAAATAATTTGTGAAAACAGCAGTCGTTCCAGAACTATCAGATCTATGCACAACTGTTATTTTTGTGTCTGGTAATTTAACATTTGGATTAAGTTTCTTTATAGCAGGGTCTGACCATGTTTTGATCTTACCCATAAATATTGATGAAATTATCTCGCCTGATAAAGTTAATTCATTGTTCTTAACTCCATCAATATTGACAATAACTACGATAGCACCGATAACTGTTGGAAATTGTATTAAATTAGAACCTTTAAGCGTTTCAACTGTTAATGGATCATCTGTTGCTCCAAAATCAACTGTCTTAGCCGATATCTGCTTGATACCACCACCTGAACCGATTGACTGATAGTTAACAGATACTCCTGTTGCTTGTTTGTACATATAAGCCCAAGTAGAATATACTGGATAGGGAAATGATGCTCCTGCTCCTGTAACAACTTTATCATTTGCATAAACCGAAACTGAAAAAACAAGTAGCGATAAAAGTATTAATAACTTTTTCAACATAAGAACCTCTCACAATTTAATATTATTAGTATAACTATTTCCACTAAAAGATCTACCTTTAGTAAGCGTAGTATATGTTATTTAGGTTAGTCATTGGTGATAAAAATGTAAAATAATCGTCAAATGAATTATTAATAGTAACTTAACTATCTAATATAATTGACTTAACACAGCTAACACTTGAAAAAAATATTAAAAAACATTATAATATAACTTAATCAATATGCTTTTCTTTATTAGCCTTCTATATATAATGCAGCTAAAATAGATAGCAAGCACCTAAATATTAAGACCTATATGATTATTAAATCAGGAGAGATTAATGACAACCCAAAAAACACTTTTAGATATAAGAAAGCTACTCTTCAAAGTCCTATTTTTATTACTAATCACCGTGGTAACATCTGCTTGCCTAAGTACTGATACTGTCGCTCCAAAAACAGATATCGTACAAATAGTTTTTAATGATGATGCTGATACAACTTTAATAGACTTTGGAACAACTAAAATAGGTGCAACAACTATACCTAAAAAAACATTTAAGTTAACTAATCGTTCTAAACTTGATGTCCATGTAGTTTTCACTATCCCAGAGGGATATCATAGAGCGACAAGCGATGTGCTTGGGAAAAAATGTGATACAAACGCTACTATGTTTGTAAAAGGGAAAGATGTTTGTTATTTTGCAATAGCATTTGAACCAGAGGTAAGATTAACTCATGCTGATAAAGCTCCTCTTAGTATATTGGTAGATATAGATGACGCTGAATATTCATATGAAAATATTCTCACAATGCAAGGTATTTCAGAAAACAGTCAATCTATAACATTCTCTAACAACCTTGATTTCGGTTCAACTGCTAAAAATAGTAGTAAAATAAGAGCTGTAACGCTATACAATAAGACTGAACAAGATATTTTCTATAATGTGGTACTGCCTGAAAATATAACAATTGATCCAACATCAACTTGTAAACCATCTAACACGCTAGACGATTTATCGTCTTGTGAAATGGTGTTAAGATTTGATGTTGAAAATGCACTAAATACAATTACAAAAAAAATCTCTGTTGAACAAGATACTGGTAATAGCGATATAGCTGCATCTATAGATGTGACAAGCTCCACTATAGCAAATATTGTTGGGCCTGCATCTCGTTATGACGCATCAATGATAATATCAGGAAGTAAAGAAACTGATGGCGAAATTAAATTGATCGGTGGAAAAAACGATATAACAGATGATATAAGCACTAACAATATCTGGGTTTTCAATATCCTTAAAAAAGTATGGACTTTTCAAAAACAAGCACCTTTTGAGTATATTGACAATGAAAGTATATCACAAAATATAGAGGTGCTATACGGCAATAGAGTAACTGTTGTTGGTAGTAGAACATTAATTCTACCAGGACAAATAACTCTTACCCCTCCTGCTACAATTGACATCGCTGATATATATTCTCCCCTAGCAACAGCTGAAAATATATTTGATAATAAAACTTTTAGACTAAAAGCAGATAATACTGTAGAGCGTATTGATTCAATAACAGATAACGCAAGAAATAATTATAAAATTGCAACAAATAAGACTACTAACAAAGTATATATATATGGTGGTATTCATAAAAAAGTTTCTACAACTGGTGGAGTTGAAACGGTAACATATACTCTCACTGATAATATAAGTTTAGTTCTTGATAATGGTAGTTTTGAGAATATCGTCACAAAAGATAATCCAGATAGACATCTTGCTGCATTTGCATCAGCTAATAATAAATTCTACCTTTTTGGTGGAAGTACAAAAGATAATGTCACTCCTATGTCAAAATCTTTATATGAGTATGACAATAAAACAGAAACGTGGTCAGATATCATAGATGCTTCTACAGGATCTAACATCCTTTTAAATAATAATCGGGCAGAGATGGTTACTCTTAATGATGATGGTGCATCACTATATGTTTTTGGTGGAAATTTTGAAACTAGTGTAAGTGAGAGTCAGAAAACTACATTATACAAATATTCTATAGATAACAAACTGTGGACTGGCATAACTGATACTATAATGCCTCCTGCTAGAACTGGACATAATTTAGTACCATTTATGAATAAATATATCTATCTGTTTGGTGGAGTAACTTCTGACAATAAACCAACTAATGATTTATGGGTGTTTGATACGACAACAAATAAATGGGAAAAAATTAACCTTCCACTTTTAAATCAAAAATTAGATCATCAAGCAGTTACTGCTTCTAAAGATGGTAGATATATCTATATTTATGGTGGACAAACAGCTGACGGAACTGCATCAACAAAATTCATGGTGTATGATACAGAACTAAATTTCTTTAAAGAACTTGCAGAGATCGGTACTGGTACTGAATTTCATAGATTTGGACATCAGTTAGTATCTGCAAAGGATGGTAATGTAATTCTCCTTATCGGTGGTTCTACTGCTATAAATAAGACACCTGTTACTAAGCATTATCAATATGATATTAAAGAAAATAAATGGGCACCACTTACTCCAACTGGCAGTTCAGCAGATATTAATATTGCCGATCACACAGCAGTTAATAAAGATGATACTATATATATACTCGGTGGGAGAAAAACAACTTCAGGAGCGTTAAAGAATGTGATGACTTTAACATTTGCTGATAATGAAACAACTACTCAACCTACTGTTACAAATCTTAATAAACCGATGAAGACTGCAAGATTTAAATACTCTGCAACGCTTGTTGGTGATGATATATATGTTGCTGGTGGAAATATTAGTAGTGCTAACAAAACAGATACGGTTGAAAAGTTTGACACAACAAATAATACGTGGAGCGATAGCTCTCCTCTACTTGACAAGGTAAGCAACTCATCTCTTGTTGCAGATGGCACAACTTTATACTTTATCGGTGGGATTAACGCAACTAGCGACACCTCTATTAGTACGGTCTATAAATCGGTATCAGGTGGCACATGGGAAGTAGTCACTGCTGGTGATGGATTAACCTTAGACGGAGAAGTAATGTTTAAAGGACAAACTTATTTTATAAAAGTTAACGGTGCATTTATAAACTTTGCTGGAGATGTTTTATCAATTATTTATCCATAAAAAGTGCGTCAAAAATATTAAGTGCTGTATGTTTAAACGATATATACTGATAAAAGTTAGCAGTATATAATAAAGTAAATAGTTAACAAAATTTTATATAACTAAATGAAGAAAATAGACGATATAAGCTACTGGTTAAGCACGTTCAAATCATTCGGATAGCATTTATATGAGTAAGTTATATATTAATAGTATATACTTAAATAATTTGTATTGTTTACACATTAAAATAAGTAACGACTATGATCGTCATCATGATTGTGACATTAATCGTGACTGTAGTAACCGTAACATCAATAGTCGTTGTTACGTCGATCGTGATAGTAATAGTAATTGTAAATAGTAGCATTAATCGTGACTGTAGTAATCGTAACATCAATAGTAATTGTTACGGCGATCGTGATAGTAATTGTAATAGTAATTGCAAACAGTAGCATTAATCGTGACTGTAGTAATCGTAACATCAATAGTAGTTGTTACGGCGATCGTGATAGTAATTGTAATTGTAAATAGTAGCATTAATCGTGACTGTAGTAACCGTAACATTAATAGTAGCTGTTACGGCGATCGTGATAGTAATTGTAAATAGTAGCATTAATCGTGACTGTAGTAATCGTAACATCAATAGTAATTGTTACGGCGATCGTGATAGATAAAATTATTATTTGTATAGATAGCGATATACATGTAATAAAATTAAGGAGGTTGTATAATATGGATCAAAATAGTTTCACTCTATTGCAAGATAAAACATTAATAAACCATAAAGAGAAAATATCGAAGTTATTTCTTCTTTTTACGATTTTTATAATAGTAAGTTGTACTCCTCCAAATCCTACATTTATTGGAGGATCAGGTTCTCCATTTATTGCGTACTCTAACGGCGAAGCCTCTGATGAAATAGTAGAACCTTTAGAGTTTAAAGAAACCATTATAGACGAATATGATACAAAACATATATTTATAAGAAATAAGTCTAGCCAAAATATAGATAAATTTAGTTATGAATTACCGTTCGGTTTCCGTGATGAAGATACTTTTAATAATCCTAATATCGATAGTGATATTATCTCATGCACTGCTAAAAAATATCTTGACCCATCTGAAATTTGTAGAATAAGTATTAGATTTCAACCAAATGCAAAAGATAATTTTTCAGGAACTGTTAAAATCTCTGTGCGAGATTATACCTTTGAGTTAATTAAAATTTTTGGAGAAGGATTAAATAATACTGCTTTAGAAATTCCTGATAGAGGAAAATTAAAACTAGGTTTTATTGAAAAAACTGACACAGTTAATCAAAAAATTACACTAATTCATAATAAACAAACACTTGAGCCGATAACTTTCAGACTTATAACGCAAGGAAATAAAATAGAAAACAATAACGTCTTCAAGGTTGAATACGCACCTATAGTTGCCGATAGCAACAGTTGTGTGCTTGAAAATGACAATCGTTTTAGAGATAATGATGCTCTTATAGGCACCCTTAGACAAGGTGATAACTGTACATTAAATTTCAAAATAACTATTAATAATAAGGCAACTAGCGTAAATAAATTTGCTTACTCGTCAATAATAATAAAGCAAGACAGCTTTACAGATATCATACCTGTCACAGGTGTAGTTGTTAAAAAAAACAATATGGTTTTATATACTCCAACTGCACCAATGAGAAGAAATTCTCATACATTATCAATACATAATAATAAATTAATCCTTATTGGTGGAGCTTATCAAAGCACTGCTGGTCTTGGGTTAGTGAGAATGAATGATATATGGAAATATAATGGTTTTAGCTGGGATAATATTACTGATAACTACTCTTCTACTCTTAGCAAAATTTCTGATACTGGATCGGCTTATATTAATGACACAACATTTCTTATAGGTGGTAGAATAGAGAGTGGCACATCGATAGATACTGTTTTAACATTATCGAAAAAGATGGAGATTACTAACAATGTAGCAACAGGTATATTTCCTGAAAAATACTCATTTGCACACGCCTTAATAGATAAGTATGTTTATTTATTAGGTGGAACTGATAACTTGGATAAAGTAATTGATAACGATACGCTTAGAAGACTTGATACAACAACTAAAGTGTTTGAAGATATTAATATAACTAATCAAAGTGATGTAAATAGAGCACTTCTGATGGCAGAACTCAATGATAAATTATATATCTTATCTAATAAAACACCAGATATTAATACTAATTTAATGACTTTTCATGTTCTAGATAACACAACTAGTGAAACATATAGAGATGTTACTGCTGGCGATAATATCTCTCTCATATTTGCAGGACAACCGTTGTCGATTAAAGCTCCTTCTCGTATAGCTGAACTAGGCTTCGTTGTAAGAGATAATGCATCAATCGTTACTGCAAATAACTCAATATTTGTATTTGGTGGAAAAACTTCTACTGGTGCAACTAATGATATGTTTATCTATTCTCAAGTAAAGCATCAACCGATACTAGATTTAGAAACATCTAATGCAACATTGCGTAAATGCTGTGCCTTCGCTAGAGATAAACTCTGCTCAAACACTTGTGAAGATGATTCTCCAATAGCATTTGCATGGGCACAATTTGACAACGAAACAAACCCTGTGCCAAGAGCTAGATATAATGCAAAAATGCAAGCGATAGGTAATAATGTTTATCTATTCGGCGGTATTGCTGCTAACAACGAAACTAGATTAAATGATTTATGGAAATATGAAACTGAAAACTATCGATGGGTAAAATTGATAGATAATAATGATGTTGATGCTATCGGCGGTAAAGTAAATCAAACTTCATCTGTGCTGACTGATAACAATAAAGTATGCACATTAGATATTATGAAAAAAGCTTTCTACTGCTATGATATGTCAACAAATATATTGAAATATATTGAACCGAAAGTTGACTTAACAGATACGGTGTCTTCTGGAGCAAGGATTATATATCATAATAAAAACATATATCTTTTTCAAGCACCGACTGGAATTGTTGATCCCCTTAGTGTGAAATTAAATGTATACAATATGGATAACAACTCATGGTATAAGAGAGAAGTTGTAGATAAAGATATTGAGTTTGGTGAATCTATACTTGAGTCACACGATGAAATGGCATTAACTATTGAAGGTGATTTTATATATGGAGTAGAGTTATTAACCAGTCCTACAAGACATATTTATAAATATGATTTAAGAGGAATAGGAGCGATAACTAAAGAAATAATGATTGATAGCAGCCCTCCATCATTAAGAAAAAACATGGAAATAAAAAAAATAGGTAAATACTTATATCTACATGGTGGACAAACTTCTACTGGCGGAACGCTATTTGATACATTGAGATATGAATTTGATAATCCAGCTAATCTAAACTGGGTTCCTCTAAATTCATTAACTCCAACTCCATGGTATATCAATCACTCACTTGTTGAGCTAGATGGAGAACTCTATCTTATCGCAGGATTAGGTGCTGGAGATACAAATAACGATAAAATTTATAAGTTTAATGATACTGCTATTGTTGGCTCAGCTATGATTGGATGGGAAGAAGTCACTGGACTAACCATACCTACAAACGCAATCAATGGTAACAACCAATTTATTAAATTTAATAAAGATACAATTATAGGTATCGATGGTAGTGTTATTAAAGTATTGCAAATTAAAAATCCGTAAATCAAATTAAGAATACAGTAATAACCAATAACTAACTAGTATATTTAGACATAATAAACATATACTAGTTAGTTAGATTACGTATAGACATGGCAAGCATATTATTATTATTAGTTAGATTATACATCGACATGGTAAGTGTATTATCATTAGTTAGTTATATTATATATAGACATGACAAGTGTGTTATTCTAGTTAGTTAGATTACATATATACACGGCAAGTGTGTTATTACCAGTTAGTTGGGTTATATATATACATGGTAAGTATGTTATCATTAGTTAGTTAGATTACATATATACATGGCAAGTGTATTATCATTAGTTAGTTATATTATATATAGACATGACAAATGTGTTATTACTAGTTAGTTGGGTTATATATATACATGGTAAGTATGTTATTAGTTAGATAGATTACGTATAGATATGATAAGTGCATTATTACCAGTTAGTTAGATTATATATAGACATGACAAGCATATTATTCTAGTTAGTTAGTTAGATTACATATATACATGGCAAGTGTATTTAGTTACAAATACATATAAACACGATAAACATAATTTTGTTTAGCACATTAGAATTCAACGATAAAGATCACAAACATTAATACTTTCAATCTATCTTTCATCTAATACAAATACGCATATCAACACTCATATCAAAATCAATATGATAATCATAATCACATCATAACTTATCAAAGAGGTTCGCAAAAATACCCTCTCTAAATACGCATATAAAACTTTAAATTATTGTATGATAGGTAAGAAGGTTGGGAGTTGTAAAATAAATTCTACTTCCCTACTCTCACCTTGAACTGAATTGATATCTGTGCTGAATCAGGATTATCATACACCACCGAATTAAATTTTAATTTAGATACATAATCTCTCGCTAACTCTTCAACAACAGACGAACTTCGTGTAACATATTGGATGTTTTTTGTGTTCCCAAGTTTATCAATTTTAAACTTCACTTTAATTGTTGCATCGTTACTAAGAGAAAAAGTTGGTATAGGTGGAGCTTGTACAATAGATCTATTGTTAGTTGGTTTTTCATCAAAATTGAAGAAGTCTGTACCGATATCATCACCACTTGTATCAGATGATCCTTGTGGTTTTGCACCATTATTCTTTGTTGCAACCTTGCTACTATCTTGACTTTTAAGCTCACTATCAACATCTGGACCTTTAAACGTAGATGGGTTTGGTATAGATGGAATATCTAATATATCTGGAAGTGCAACAGTTTTCTTACTATCTACCAATGATTTAGGAATATCAATATCTGGCAAAATAAGAGGTGTTGCAGCCCCTGCTGGCTCAACAATATTCGCAGCTATCTTAGGTTTTATATTTAACGGCTCAGCATCTTTCACAACTGGAGCAGTTGTAGTCACTGGAACTGTAATCCTCTCTTTAGGTGCTGCTGAAAAAATCTGTTCTTTTTTAATATCTAAAATCACAACATCAATTGGTATAACACTCTCTACTTGATGTAGAGAATTAAACGCAGGTATGAAAACAATCATCATCAAATGAATTGTTATAGATATTAGAATAAATAATGAAAAATATCTCACTTAATTTCTAACGCTCCTCAGTAGCTATAGCAAAACGCATAAAATCAACACTTCTTGCCGTATCAATAACAAAAACTAATTTGCCGTGAGTTGATAACTCATCTGCTTCTATAATAACAATCGCCTCTGGATTTGACTCTTTCATTATCTGTAAACGTGTTTTTAAATCTGGATCATCAAACGGTTGTCCATCTACATAGATAACACCTTCACTATTGATAGCTACACGGATATTAGTGTTCTGTTCAACAGCCTCGCCTTTAGCTTCAGGCAGATCAACCTTGATAGCATTACTCGCAATAAAAGATGTTGTTACAGCAAAAAAGATAAGCAGAATAAATACAATATCTATCAACGGAGTGATATTAATACCTAAACTAGAGTTTTTTGCTCTATCTTTGAATTTCATTTTTTCTCCTCTTGTATAACAGTATTAACTATTCTTGACACTGCCTCCTCAAGAGCTCTAATACATACATCAGCACGAGAATGAACAATGTGATAGAAAAACTGTGTAGGAATCGCAACAACCAATCCCGCAGCCGTAGTCACAAGCGCCTCTGCAATACCAACCGATAACTGTTGTGCATTACCTGTTCCTTGTAAAGCTATAACATCAAATATTCCGATCATACCAAAAACAGTTCCTAGCAATCCTAGTAATGGAGCTATCGCAACTATCGTTAATAATGATTGTTGAAATCTATCTAATTTAGCAACTTCTAAACGTCCAGCCTCTTCTGCCATCTCTAATAATCTACTAAGTGGCAAATTCATATTGTCTATTATCACATTCGTAACTTTTGCAAGTGATGAGTCATCATTCATAACAATAGCTTTTGCTTCATCAATAGAGCCTTTCTTTAAAAGCAATATCAACTGTGCTTCTAAAGCTTTTGGAACATATTTACTTTTCTTCAACATAAATAATCTTTCCAAAAATATTGCTACCGACATTATTGATAGTAGGATAATAGGATACATCGTGATCCCACCCTTTTGAATAACCTCTAACATTTTATCAACTTCCTCCACAATAATTTAATTATATAAAAATTTTCTCTAATCTATTAACTAACACAACAATCTTATTATATACATTAATATAAGATATCGTTCAAAACTCACTTAAACTAAATATATATATTAACATCATCTAAAATAAATGTTCTAATTCTATATATACATACACCTTTAAGACACTAAAATAATTTTAAGTAACTACTATATCATAACTACATAAATTATGAAACCGCTACATTATTAATCTTTAAATTCGCATAAACATTATTCAATGAAATTTTCATTACTGGGTTGTATAATACAGATGAGTATCTATTAAAGAAAAGATCCTGGATAAATAATTTTTTGATCACCGATTGTTTCAATGCTGTACCTACTTTTATATATATCATACAGTAACTCTTCGTTTAAAACAGTAGCCGTATCACCTGCTCCTAAAACTTTACCATTATCAATAGCTATCACATTTTCGCAGTACCATAAAATATGATTAGGATCATGAGTGCATACAACTATAGTTATACCTGTGTTTGAGATACGTTTCAACATTCGCCATATCATAAGTTGATTACTAAAATCTAAAGCAGATGTTGGCTCATCAAGAAAAATTATAGGAGTTTCTTGTGCAAGCGCTCTTGCTATCATCACTAACTGTTTCTGTCCACCTGATAACTCATTAAATGATACTTCTGCAAGATCTAAAATATCCAACAATTCTAGCTTAGAGTATATCGTTGTATAATCATCTTTATCTAATCCAAAAACACCTTTCATATGTGGAGTTCTACCCATTAAAACTATCTCTTTAACTTTCCACGAAAATGATTGCTCATGATCTTGAGGAAGATATGCTATCAATTTTGAGAGTTCTTTTATAGATATATTTTTGAGATCTTTACCTGATATCAAAATATTACCATTACTAATTTTAAGAAATTTTAGACAACATTTAAATAACGTACTTTTACCACTTCCATTGCGACCAAGTAATCCATGTAGTTTGCCCTTAGACATAGACAACGTTATATCATCAAGCACCCTCTTCTCGCCGTAACTAAATGATAAGTTTTTAATCTCGATCATATCAATACACCTTCCCAGATCTTGATCTTAACAACCATAATAAAAACGGTGCTCCGATAATTGAGGTTATAATACCTATTGGAATTTCAGACTCTATCACCATTCTTGCAAGCGTGTCACATATAACAATATACACAGCACCAAGCAATGATGCCGTTGGAAGAAGATATCTATTATCTGCACCAACCAACATTCTTGCCATGTGTGGAATCATAAGTCCAACCCATGCGATTATACCAACTGTTGATACTATCATCGCAGTTATAAAAGTTGCTGACGTTATAAATATAGCTTTATATAATTCTGGATGTATGCCTAATGATTTTGCAGTTTCATCACCCATAGATAAAATATTTAACTTCCAAGAGAGTATCCACATCAATAAAAAAATTGTCATAACAGCTATACCATTAACAAGAACATCGTTCCATGATGAGTAATACATTCCACCCATCATCCAAAAAACAATTTCTCTCAACTGTGTATCATCTGATACATATTTTAATATTGAAACTAAAGCTGTGAAAATTGAACCGATAATTATACCTGATAAAACTAATGATATAATAGGTGTTTTGTCACGTCTATATGCTAATGAGTAAGATATAATTAATGATAACATCGCAAAAATAAATGCGAACAATTTTACACCAACTGAGAAAAACGGATAGACAATACCAAGCGATGCACCGAACGCTGCACCTGATGACACACCTAAAATATATGGCTCAACTATTGGATTGCGAAATATACTTTGATAGATTACCCCAGCAATAGATAACGCTATTCCTGTAAACACAGCCATCAAAATTCTAGGTGCTCTAATATCCCAAACTATCACTTCATAAGTATCTGAATAATTTGAAAGTGTGAGTGAGAATAATTTATTTATAACAATCGATAACGTATCAACAAATGACACAGTATAACTTCCGATCATAAGCGATATTGAAACTGTTATAAAAAGTAATATAAGTAAAAAATATATGAAAAACTTTTTACGAATATTGTTTTTAAAAATCATCATCAACCGTCCAATCTAATATCTGATTAGATCTTAATTCATTCGCAGTTGCATCATCAACCGAGTATACCTTCTTATAAAAATCTAGAATAAATTCATGAACTTTTATATCTTTAAACAATTCAGGATATGATGCTTTTGCAACAATCAACATATCAATAGGATACTCTAATCTGATCGAACAATACATCGGATTGAATGCTAAAGAGTAGACTCTTTTATTTTTAATAGCTTTAAGCTTGCTCAATTTTTTATAATCTTTTTTATTATATAATTTATCTTTTGTATGAAATCCGTTAGATGTAAAAAGTATTATAACCTCAGGATTAATTGAATATAACTGCTCTGCACTAAACAAAACTCTAGCCGTGCTACCGTTATAAACATTGTCAGCGTTTACGATATCTTCAACGATATATGTATCTGCAACATCACCCGATACAAGCGCAACGCCACCATCTGATAACGCAGATGAGCTTAAACCTAAATACATTACCTTGCTCTTATCTTTTGCTTTAATATGTTTAGTTCTATCTCTAACTAACTCCTCTATTGAAAGCAGATACTTATATAACAACGCTGTTTCTTTAGATTTATTAAATACTTTACCTAATGCATATATTTCATCTTTTAAAGATTTTGTACCGCTCAATTTTAAATAGCTTGGAGAATATAATACAAATAATGGTAGCCCTAATTTTTCAATCGTTGCTATTGTTTTATCTATATGTTCTTGATTGCCACCTCTAACTGTACAATCTCCAACTCTTAATATTACTAACTCTGGTTTAGATTTCACAAGCGTTTCATAATTTATAATATTGCCTTGAGGAGAGTTCACACACGACAGATCTTCAAGGTTTGGATTTAACGTCAGAGCTGTATTTAAGCCGTAAAGATATGTAGAGTTATCTTTGTTAGCTGTGTCTTTAGTAGATATATTTTTACTAGAACCATCTTTACTAGATGAATAACTTTCATATTTATATCTTCTTTTCATCGACCAAGAACCGATAGATATCACTTTGTCAACGACACCTAAATATGTCATCACACTTTCAACTAACCCATCATCAATTGTTGCAATACGATTTAGGTTGTTAGGTATTTTAACATCAACCCCACGCATATCTTTAACGATATAATAATCTTTATCAACACCCTTAGCATAACTTGAGATCGCCATTGCAAACAGAATTAAAACAGTGAAACTTAACTTCTTCAACATAACCCTCTTTTATAGTAATAACTTTCGATATATCGACAACAACAGTCTATTGCGAATATCAACGCTAATAAATATATTTGTTTTTGAACCTACAAAAACATACAACTATCAATTTATCTCTGCACAATCTATACAAAAACTTTTGCCATCAATTATTTTTATCGCATTAGTTGCCGTCTTCTCTAAACAGCTTGAACATTCTACCGACTTATATATTTCTGCCCTAACTGGTAGATCTTCTTTAACCTTCGTAAGATCAAATAACTCATTATCATTTAATGAAAGAATTAAGTTCATTCTATCAACTCTTTCAAGATCATAGCCTACACCTTTATAAACAATCCTAAACGATCTGCCGTTTAATCTATTATAAAATGAGAACGCTTGCTTACCTTTATAATGAACACGCAACGATCCTGAACCGTAAGTTGCTTTTAAAATATATTGAATAGCATCAATTCCGCACGCATCTGTTTCTGCGATACATACAATATTCTCATCACCTATTTCACCGATACTGCCAGCATCGCCACCATCATTAATATTGCCTAACTCTAAAAGTTTTTTCGCATATAAAGCAACTCGAAAACCTATCGCTAAACCTGGACATGCGTGTCCGTGAAATTCTATATTTTGAACCCATAACTCTTTTAGCAAAATATCTTTAACATCTAAATCCATATACACCTCGCAATGATAATAGTAGTAAATAATAATACCAATAATAGCAGTATAGTAATAATAATGAGAGTAACCGTTATTACAGTCGTAATTAGAACAGCAAGAACCGTAACACTAATATTTAAATTCGTGTTACTATCCCATGAAAACATACTTTTTGTCAATTATTTATTAATTTTGATTTTGTTCTGAAATTGAACTTTTGAATTTATATTTTTTAACACTTAAGAAAGTACGCCGTACAGATCTATACTCAAGCCATACTGATCTATATTAAGATAACTATAAATGCTTGAATATGAAATTATTGATACGATTATGATTTATGGGCAAAGTCCTTAAAGATCTCTCTAAACCCTTCAAATGCATGTGAGTACGCTTCATTTAACTCAAACACTTTAAACTCTAATGGATCAGCGTAGAAAAATGGTTCTGTTAAAAACTTATGATTTATAATTTCATCATCACTCGTAACCCACACCCTAACCTTAGCTGGATCATAATTCTTATATGCAAATAATGATAGATTTGTAACCGCTAAAATATGATCAACAGCCACATCTAAATCTTTTTTGAGCAGATGAGGGACTAAACACGGATTAAGCAATATCACATTAACATCTGTCAAGCATGAGATATATAACGCATATAAACCACCTAAAGAACTGCCAACAATTGTTATCTTCGACTTATCTTCTGATCTATTTATTTTATCTATCACAGCCTTTATCTGCTCCTTTGCAAGCTCAATATTATCACTTGAAAAATCTGGTGCATAGAAATTGTTCTCACCTAAAATATCTCTCATAATATTCGCCTTAACAGAGTTAGAACTGCTACCGTAACCATGAAGATAATAATACATAATCAAACCTCATAATAAATAAGCTTCAAACAAATAAGCCTAACAATATATAAATCTAATAACTAAATAACTTAACAACTAAATAAGCTTCAAAATAATAAACTGAACAACTAAATAGAGATAGAGTTATCGCACCCTCTCAACAACAAGCAATCACATATTGCAACTAGAAACACAGATATCAATAATAATTTAGTCACCAATAATTACATAAAATAAACGTAATATTTAGACCGAATACCTTTTGACAATCTTGAAACTATACCGATCATACTCTCTTTTATATCATCTAACGGTTCTTCTAAAACAATAAATTTTCTACCAACTGTGCTATCTATTTCGTCGATAGATATTGTACTCAACCTAAATCCTAAATAATAATTCAAAAGTGATGCATCATCTATATTTTTCATCGCAACTATATCGCCATCAATAATCATCGGATTTATAAACTCTTGAACTGTTGAAAAATCTCGCTCGTCTGATATAAAAATCACATCTTCCATAAATGCTCTAATATAAATATTAGATAAGACGAACAATGCAATCAACACATAGATCATATTTTTAAATCTTTTACGGCTATAATATTTTGCAATAGAGTAAGATATTGCGATTGATAAAAGTATTAATATGAAAAATAGTAAATAGTTAATTGAGATAAAACTTAAAATAATAACTAACGATAAAATCGCTATAGAAAGAATTGTAGCTCTCGCAATACTCCCCTTTAAGCCACCTACATATATAGACAATACAAAAATTGTAAACAACGTAATCAGTGATAAAGGAGTACTTGAAACATACACGATCTGTATAATTGGGTTAATTAGAAATGATATAAGTGCCACTAATGATGTCACAAGATTGCTACCCATTTTACGTGTTAATCTATAGAAAAACACAGCAGATAATGATGTAAATATAATAGATATAAACCTAAACACAATCGCTAAATCTTTACTCTCTACTAACTGTGTAGAATTGATAAATGAGAGCAATGTGCTACCATAAATACTTTGACTAAAAAAATATAAATAACTTGCTTCTTCAGTTGATATATTATTGTAGAGAGCTGGAATTGTTGCAAATGATGTAAATATAAAAATAAGATAATATGGAAGTTTTAACTTCATCTTCTCTACAGGATTAATTTTTTTTCTACTATCTAAAGGAGCAACCATTTCTTTATTGTTCATCGGATAAGATTTTTTACCTATCTTTGAAACAGAACTATTATTTTCTTTCATACCTCTTAATCAGAACCTCTCTCTTTGAGCTATGTAAAGCTTTATTTAGATCGTTGATGTTATCAATCACAGTCAAGATACTATTATCTATTGCACCTAATGATTGATATACATATTTCTCAAAACTCTCTCTATCTACACTACCATTAAGGTAGTTTAAAAAATCACTGAAAATTATCTCATCTATTTTCACTTTTGAAAGCAAACTCTCAAACTCGACAATACGCTGAACAAATTCGTTCAATTTATTTTTATCTTCATGAGCTAAAACATCTATAATGTTCTTCATTGTTGCTTGATTTGTAAAGTAAGAAATTAAAAGATCTCCACCGATATTAAACTCGTTTGTATACTCTTTTATCTCAATTGTTTTCGCTATAATTTTAGGCAGAATTTCTACAATTTCATTGTTTTGTTTAAAAAGCATATTCTCAATTTTTTTTCTTGATAAAGTGCCTGATAGATAACCGTAAAGAAGATACTCCTTATAAAGATACTCATCTAATTTATCAAGTGATGATAGATAATTGTAACTGTTTTTATAGTAGTTTGAGGTTAAATCTAATACTAACTTATCCTTCTCTATCGCAACTAAAAGTCTTAATTGGTTACTTATAAAATCTAACTCTATCTCGTTATCTTTATCGTTATCCAAATCACTTAGAGTTGAACCTTCTGATAAAATTGATACATCTGTTAAAAAATTATATGTAGTATTATCTATCTTTGTTGCAGATATTTGATCTAACATAATTAATTCGTTTTTATTATTTAATTTAGCGAGTAAAATTATTTGATTATAGATATGGTTGTTGATCGTAAAAAGTAATACATAATTTTTATCAGATTTTGAGATACCTTCTAAGTTGATTTTATCTGTAACGATATCATCATCATTTAGAAAAAAAGCATAGATAGTTTTATTATCTGCTACTGCAAAAACAGAAAATTTAATTCCATTGTCATCAACATTTAAGATACCAACTTCTAAGTTACTATTTATATTATTAACAACATTAAACTTATATTTAACATCTGCTACAGAGAAAGTCGCTTGAAATAAAATACATAGAAAAACAGCTGTTGAGATAGTGGTTCTTAGGTTCATTTTATTATCCTAAGTGATTATTTATTTAATGACAAAAACTCATCATCTAAGAAAGCGTTCTGCTTAGCTGATGTCCAAAGTTTTAAATTGACCTGCATACCGAAAAAAGTTTCAATAGATTTTCTTGCAGACTCTCCGATCTTCTTCATCATCTCACCATTCTTACCTATTAAGATCGCCTTCTGTGACTCTCTTTGAACATAGATAATAGCAGAAACTGTAAGTTTGCCTTTTTTGGTTTCAATAGTTTCAATTCTAACATATGCATCGTATGGAACTTCATTTCTAACATTTAAAAATATCTGTTCTCTAACATACTCAGAAATAAGAAATTGCTCTGATTGAGTTGTTACCATATCTGCATCATAAAGCTTGTAGTTGTTCGGTAACTCGCTCACTGCTAACTCTAAATATTTATCAATATTAATATCTTTAATAGTTGATATAGGAATTATATGTTCAAACTTTAACAGTTCATTTAAAATAGATACAGTTTTAAAAAGGTTATTTTCTTTTGTCATATCAATCTTAGTTATAAGAGCGATCTTCGGTTGCTCTGTACCTTTTAATATCTCAATTAGACGCATAAAATCTGTGCCAAAATTCTCGTTGTAATCAACTAAAAGAGTTATAACATCAGCTGTTGGAATAGCCGATGACACTTCATTTACAATCGCTTTATTTAGAGCTGATTTAGGGGTGTGAAATCCTGGTGTATCAACAAATATAGCTTGATAATCCTCAGTTGTTTTTATACCATGTATAACATTTCTTGTTGTCTGTTTACGTGGAGACATAATCGAAATCTTCTCGCCTATCAATCTATTAACTAACGTAGATTTTCCAGCGTTTGGCAAACCTATGATTGATATATAACCTGCTTTAAAATTTGTATTTAATTCTTCCATAACTATTTTCTTTTGCTCTCTTCTGTTTCATCTGTTTCAACAGTAATTTTCAAAATTTCTATCTTGCCAAGTTTTCTATCCTGCATAGTTCTAACAGTAAACTTATAACCACCCCATTCAAAATCGTCACCAACATTCGGGATCTCTCCAAATGTATCATAAACAAATCCACCTAACGTTTCATACTCACTCATCTCTTCAGTTTTTTTAAGCACAAACTCTTCGCAAAAATCATCTAGATCCATTCTTGCATCTACAAGAAACATGTTGTCGTTAACTTTAGTTATCTCATCATCGACTTCATCAAACTCATCAATAATATCCCCAACAATCTCTTCTAAAATATCTTCCATCGTAACGATACCAGCTGTTCCACCATATTCATCTATTACAACTGCAAGGTGGGAACGATTTTTCTGAAACTCTTTCAACATAACGTCAATGTTTTTAGTCTCAGGTGAGAACAACGGCTCTCTTATAAATCCTAAAACATCTTCCATTGTGAACACTGTGTCAAACAATTTTATAACGTCTTTTATATATAATATACCTATAATATTATCTAATGATTCTCTGTAAACAGGAATACGTGAGAACTCAGTTTTTTTAAATAACTCTAGAAACTCTTCTTTAGTTGATTTTTCGTTAAGCGCCTTGATATCAATTCTTGGAACCATAACTTCTTTTACATGCATATCAGAAATATCAAAAATATTCCCCAGCATCTCACCTTTTGAAACACCAAGAACACCTTCTTTTTCACCAACACTTATTAAAAACTCTAACTCATCTTCTGTCATCTTGCTGTTATTATCAGCACTGCCACCTGTAATTTTCAAAATTATTGTAACAAAAAATGACATAACAAAAGTGATCGGATATGATACGTAATAGAAAATTCTTAATATCTTCATATTGAATATCGCTACAGTTTGAGCATTGTTTTTTGCAAACGTTTTAGGAGTTATTTCACCAAAAATAAGTATAAGGAAAGTCATTATACCAGTTGTTAAACCTATTGATGCTGAAACGAAAAGCTGTTCCATTATTCTAGCAGCTAAAATTGATGCTAAAATATTAACTAAGTTATTAGCAAAAAGAATCGTGTTTAAAACTTTTCCAGGATGATTGAGCCATAAAGATAAAGAGTTTGCTGCCTCCCCTTTTTCTTCCATTATATGCCTTGTTTTCAATGGCGAAAGAGATGTTAATGCTGTTTCTGTTGCTGAAAAGAATGCAGATAATATTATTGAAATAACGATAACCCCTACTTCAATCCCTAAAGATGTTTCCAACTCATACTCCTAATTTTAGTTACATTTATACTATACAAAAACCAACGTAGAAATAAATTATTCTAACGTTATCAATAAACTAAGTCATCTAATAATAACTTAAATTTATATAAGCCATAAGCTACGCACATGCCAAATAGATGATTAAGCCTATTTTAATTATAAATTATACTCATGACAATTATTTTAATCTAAAGCTAATTTAAACAGTTTGATTAAAACAGAGTAACAATCCTCTATCTTAATCTTTAAATATTATAATTACCTCTTAATTTCAAGAGATAATTATATCAGTTAACAAGTAAGCAATCGCAGGTTTTGCAATCATGATACTTGATAATTATCTACTAATCTCAAACCTTTTAAGAATAACATCTGCTTCTTTTGTTACCTTTTTAACTGTTTTGCCATCTAAAGTTTTGATAGCCTTAACAGTAATGTCGTAACCTTCTTTAGAACTTTCTTTAAGTGCAACAAGTGCAGTATCCATCTCTTTTAATGATTGTTGTAACACTTCTTCGCTAAAATCTGGTGATGCAAATAAATCAGATACTTGAGAGATAACAAAAGTAAGAGAAGATTTAACAAAATCATATATCGATTTATCAGTTTTGATTTTTTCATTCAACTCTTTAACTGTACCACCACTTTCAACAGCACTAATTTGTAATGCTTCCCAAAATAATACAGTGTTCACAGAAACCATAAATTCTTTAGTTTCCTTAACTGACATATCTTCATATATTTTACCCATACTTTTTACATATTCTTTTACGTTTCCAGATTTAATCTTACTTGCAGCATCAGCATTATGTGTCGTAGCTAATACGAAAAACATAAAAAATATGAACGCAACTCTAAATTTTGAACTAAATAATTTCATAATAATCCTCTCTAAATCAATTTAATAATCTCTAATAAACTCAATAACATTTAACACGTTCTATAATCGTTAACACGTTCTATAATCGTTAACACGTTCTATAATCTTTAACGCATTCTATAATAGTTAACACATTCTATAGTCTTTAACGCATTCTATAATCGTTAACGCATTCAATAGTCGTTAACACATTCTATAATAGTTAACCTGTTACCAGTAATATAAAACAAATTTAATAATTTTTAACTTTTCTAATAATATACAATGATAGGAACAATATGCAATCATACAAAAGGCTATATCTATAAATATACTATAAAAATCCTTTGTTAACTACAAAAATCAGCACGGCAAATAAATTCAGTTTAAACTAGATATAATCACCCGTACTAATTATTTACATCATAATTAAAATCACTTTTTAATATCAAATCTTTTAAGAATAGTATCAGCTTCTTTAATTACTTTTTTCACAGTCATGCCATTTAATAATTTAATAGAGTTTACTGTGATATCATATTTTTCTTTAGATGATACTTTTAATTTCCCTAACTCTACGCTCATATCATTCAATGTTTTTTGTGCTGTTTTTTCACTAAAATCAGTTTCTGAAAACATAGTTGAAAGACCTTGACTTAGAAATGTTAATGTTGATTTAATTAAATCACGGAACTCATTATCTTCATCTAAACTTTTATCTAAATCTTTAAGCGTACCGCCGTTTGCAACAACACCGCCTCTTAATGCATTCCAAAATAATAAAGTGTTAACAGACATCATAAATTTCTCTGTCTCTTTTTTACTCATCCCTTTATATATTTCACCCATGCTTTTGATATAGCTATCAACTGTAGTTGCATCAATTTTTTGAGCAGCCTCAGCGTTATATGTGAAAGCTAACATAAAGAAAAACAGAAAAGAAATAAAAACTCTAGACTTTGTACTAAATAATCTCATAACAATCTCCTAAATAAATTTAATAATCTCTAATATATTGAATAACTTAAAATAAACCTAACTAACTAAAAATCCTCTATCTACAATAAACTATATACAGATATTCTGCTTCAATAACACGATCACAACTGTGATGAGTTTAAACACCATACATAAACTGTAAATTTTTAAAGAGGTTTTTTAAAGAAATTTTTATGATATTAATAGACGCACAAATTTTACCAACAACGATCGTTGAGGATAAATATAAAAGATGCCTTATATTAATTTTCGAAACCCTATCTGAATCCATTAGATATTTTTCTTCCGTATATTATTCATCGTACTGTGATAGTACCAAAAAGTAGTAAATATTTCAATTATTATTTTATATTCCTGTCAAAATACATCATTTTAACATTTATACCTTTTTAAAAACCGTTGAATGCCCTGTTGGGAAAGAGTGTGCTTTACCTAAAATAAATCTCTCTAATCCTTCTGATATATCAAAATCCATAACATCTGCATACTTCAATGAAAGGTAATACAATGTTAATAATGGATTAGGTTTATCATCATCAAACGTCTCTACAAAATCGGTATTTATGCCTATTTTTAACAATCCATCTTTTCTCATAAACTTACGTTTTAACTCAGCCAATGCATCGCTACTTATACTTATAAACGCTTTATCTTTTGTGATTTCAAAAAATCTTAACGATGCCTCAATATAGAAAACATAATCTTCTAATGTCTGATTTTCAACTCTCTTATCGCCGTAATTACCTCTAAATAACTCTTTACCATCAAGCATATAGTCACCTATCTTCACATATAGCAACTTTGCATACTCTAAATAATATTCATCAGCTGTCGTTTCAAAAGCATCTAGAAGAGTTGTGCAGAAAATATAATTGTTTGATGTAACTACTTTATTATCAACTATCGGTTTTGCTCTTGATGACCCTATTTTTTCTGAAACTTTATCGAAGATCGGTTGTATTGCAACTCGTTTTACAAAATCTATTTTTTTCAATGTGACTAAGCCGTTATCGACATGTATCTCTTCAATCAAAAATTTCAATTCATCTTCTGCAAGTATAGAGAAAACAACATCGTTAACTTTATAATAAAATCCTTCAACCATATTTTTATTATTATCTAAACTATCTGCATCGATAGAGTTTAATATTCCATAATCTGTTATCATATTTGAAATAACAAAATCAATCACCTGTTTGCCGATATATAGATAGATACGATCTTCAGTTAGTTCAAACATTTTAAAAAGAAATCTCGGAAGTAACGCATTATCTAGCAACATTTTTTCAAAGTGTGGTCTAAGCCACTGTCTATCCATAGTGTATCTGAAAAAGCCACCGTTAATATGATCGTACAGCCCTTTAGATACCATATTGTTAGCTGTTAGACATAGAAACTCTAAGACATCTTGACTCTCTTCTGCATAATCGGCTAAAAATAGTAGCGATGAAATATATGGAAATTTTGCAGACTCTCTAAATCCACCATATTTTTTATCCATTATTTTTTTAAATTCATTTATACCTAAAAGTGCAAGTTTATCTCTATCAGTTTCAACTTTATCTGGTATTTTATAGAAATCATCTAAGAATTGTTCTCTCGCTCTAATCACTTTATCGACTTCATATCTTTTTTTATTATAGATCATGACGACGTTATTAAGAACTTCTTTAAATGATGTAAACTCTTCCCCTTTCTGCTCAGGAGGAAAATATGTGCCACCGTAAAACGGTTTTAAATCTTGATTTAAAAAGACAGATAAAGGCCAACCACCTTGAAGTCCTGTTGATTGCAGGTAAAATTGATACGCTTTATCTACATCAGGAAATTCATCTTTATCTAACTTGATCGGAACAAATTTTTCGTTTAATATTTTTGCAATCTCTTCATCTTCAAAAGACTCTCTCTCCATCACTTTGCACCAATGACAAGATGAGTAACCTGATGATAAAAATATCGGTCTATCAAGTTTTTTAGCAAGTTCAAACGTCGCAACCGACCAAGTTTGCCACGCAACTGGGTTCTTTGAATGCATTAGTAAATAAGATGATCTTTCATGTTTTAATTGATTTTCAAAAATATTTCTACCCTCATACTATATAAAGACTTATGACTCTATGGCTGTGCGTACGTTAATAACTATACATATCAAACTCATAACTGTGTGTACGTTAATAACTATACATACCAAACTCTATGGCTGTGTGTAAGTTAA
>CAMRCY010000016.1 GCA_947041165.1 uncultured Deferribacteraceae bacterium
AGTGATATTAGTGATATTAGTGATATTAGTGATATTAGTGATATTAGTGATATTAGTGATATTATAATTAATGAAGTTTTAAAATTGTGCAACTAAAATATCGGTATTAATGATATAAAAATATTCATATAGGTTTTAGAGTGTTAAATTTAGAAATGTATATTACCGATAAAAAATATCAAACTGGGAAACTCGAACATTGATATTACATCTATAACATATCAACATGCCTCAACAGTTAAATTAAGAATTGATATTGTATCAGCAAAATATCATACGACCATGAACTAGAAAACCTAACACCATAAACTATCCACTTTTAAAGATAGATGTTCACTATGTTTTTCTTAACTTGCATAAGGTTCACTTGTTGCTCAGTTGGAAATTGTGATACTTTTTGATTGTTTGATATATCAACTTTATATTTGATATATATATTCAAATCTTTATTATACTTGATTTTGTTGTAGAAACCCGATGTGTCATATTTGTCATAAACTTCCGAAACTGCCTTTTGAACAGGAGTCTCAACAGTCTTGTTAACCTTGCGATCATTAACTGCACTCTCGTTACGAGCAAGCAGATTTTTACCATCGTTTAATAGGTTTTGTCCGTTTTGAGCAACTCTATTCGCCATAGAGTTCTCATAATATTTGTTTACAGTATTCAACTAATTACCCTCAACGCAAATGTTTTGCTATTAATAAGATTCAATTGTTTAAAAAATAAAAGAGACTGCTAAGTCTTTACCTAACGATATTTATTACCTATAATTGCTATTCGTGTAAAAGCCTACCCTAATGGTTAGCGTTGCATTTAAATGCAAAAAATTATCCCTAAAACGACTATCCGTAAGTTTTCCGTAAAATAGTCTAAAGAATAGCAAATAAAAACCGATACAGTAGATAGCATCGAAACACTACCGTATCATAGAAGCACAGAGTGCACATCACGTACTTCTATAGCAGTAACAGAGTAACCATTAATGGTTATTCACTATGATTTTCTCAAAAAATACTGTTTATGTCAACATAAACATTGATACATACTATAAATACTCTCGTGTTTATTCAATAACTCAACCCTTATCATATAAGCTTAATATCAAAAAAATCTAAATAATTGTCCACAAAATATCTATAGGCATAAACCGAATTTAATTTTATTCTTCAATTTTATGATTATTATAACTTGACTATTTAACTCATAATGTTAATAATATCGCTGCATCTTGACAACTATATTAAATCACATTATCTATAACACTGATATATGGTTGTTAAATTTAAAGATATGTAAAAGTTAAAGATAAAATAATATGAATTTAAAATACGATATAATCTCATCAGGAAGTTCTGGAAACTCATCGGTTTTTAGGTTAGGCAAAAAATTTATATTTGTTGATATGGGGCTACCACTTAATCAGATCCAACCCTTTATTGAAGACAAAATAGAAGAAAATGGATTTTCTCATTTTGATATTGATGAAATCATACTGTTTATAACTCATGAACATAACGATCATATCGCTGGTATGAAACCGTTTTTGAGCAAATACTCACCTAAAATATATTCGTCTGAAAGAACAGTTGAAAGACTTATAAAAAATGGATTTGATGAAGATCTGTTCTATACAATGGAAGCTGATGTTGAAGTTACTTTTAATGATTTCTCAGTTAAACCGTTTAGAATTAAACACGACGCAGTTGAACCTTTTGGATATAGATTTAAGTTTGAAGAAGCTGATGTTAGTTATCTAACAGATGTTGGAATTATATCTGACTATATTTATAAAGCTGTGGAAGACACTGAAACAATTATACTTGAATCAAACTATGATCCTGAATTGTTGAAAAATTCAGAGTATCCAAATTTTTTGAAAACTAGAATTGCATCAAGTTTTGGACATCTATCAAATGAAGATGCTCATAACCTCATTTGTAAACTAAGTATGAAAAAATTAGAAAAAGCTGTGCTTGTGCATGTTTCTGAAAATTGTAACAGTTATGAAATTGTGCAAAAATATGCAGAAAGCTGTTTTCAGAACTTTAATGTGGTTACAACTGTCGCTAAGCAGAAAGAAAATTACTCGATAATTTAATCGATTAACTATTAATTTATTTCTATTTTAGCCGATTATAATATACGGTGACAAGATCTCTTAAAGTAATATTTCAATGTATACATATGACACCCTTACTTTTGTATACATATAAATATTGGTATCTTCAAGTTAAATCTAAAAATGAAATAATAAAGGTACAAATTAAATAAGATAAATAACCCGTCTTAAACAGATTATTTATTTTGTTAAACTGATTTTATATATAATAACAAAACAAAAAACTATCTCAGGAGGATATTTTGCGTAAAATTAAATTTCTAATATTAATGTCATTGTTTGCATTAGTTCCAAAAATGTCGTTTGCATCATCAGGCGTTGGCGATGCATGGTATCTAGGTGGAGCAGATTTATCTAGCTTATGGATTATTCCATTTGTTGGGATGCTTCTCTCTATCGCTTTAGGCCCTATACTTTTTGCTAAATTTTGGCACCATAACTATGGAAAAGTATCTGTTGCTTGGGCACTTGCTTTTATTATTCCGTTTACAATTCATTACGGAGTTTCAATCACAGCTTACGAAGTTATACATATTCTTCTTATAGATTATGTTCCGTTCCTTATTCTATTATTCGCACTATTTGTTATATCTGGTGGAATAAGACTTAAAGGATCTTTATCTGGATCGCCTGTTGTAAATACTTTGATCCTTTTAATAGGAGCTATACTTGCAAGTTGGATGGGAACAACTGGAGCTGCTATGCTTCTTATTAGACCATTACTTAGAGCCAATGCTCATCGTAAATATAAAGTTCACACAGTTATCTTTTTTATATTTACTGTTGCAAATATCGGTGGTTCATTAACACCAGTTGGAGATCCTCCATTATTTCTTGGATTTCTTAAAGGTGTAGATTTCTTCTGGACATTAAAACATATGTTCCTACCAATGCTATTTACTCTTACAGTATTATTTATAATATATTTTATTATGGATACAATTTTATATAAGAAAGAAGGCAAACCTGTTGCAGAAAATAGTGGCGATGAAAAACTTGGACTTGAAGGTTCAATTAATTTCGTTCTAATTATAGGTGTTATTTTTGCAGTTGTTATGAGTGGTGTTTGGAAACCAGATCCATCTGCTCCGATCGGTGCATCTATTTTTGATAACGCTCCTATCGCTTTCTCTATCTATCATGTACCTATGTATCTGAATGAATTAAGTAGATTAATTTTACTATTAATTCTTGCATGGCTATCTATTAAACTTACTAGAAAAGAGAGTAGAGAATTAAATGGCTTTAACTGGGAACCTATACTTGAAGTTGGAAAATTGTTCTTCGGTATCTTTATCACTATGATCCCTGCACTTAAAATATTACAAGCTGGAGAGAGCGGTGGACTTGCAAGTGTTGTATCTCTTATAAGTGATGAGAACGGTAACCCAGTTAATCTAATGTACTTTTGGATAACAGGTATACTTTCAAGTTTTCTTGATAATGCTCCAACTTATTTAGTTTTCTTTACAACAGCAGCTGGTGACGTTTCAAACCCTGTAAATATACAAATGCTGATGAATGAAAAATCACACACACTTCTTGCAATCAGTATGGGTGCAGTATTTATGGGTGCTAACACTTATATCGGTAATGCTCCAAACTTTATGGTTAGATCAATATCTGAAAATCAAGGTGTTAAAATGCCTTCATTCTTTGGATATATGGTTTGGTCTATAGCGATACTTATGCCTCTGTTCTTAATCGTAGGATTTATATTTATTCCATAGTTTGATTGTACTATTATTTGTTTATAAGATTTTAATTGTAAAAATTTAATCTTAATATATTTATCCCCCAAAAGCTAATAACTTAAGGGGGATATTTATTTGGGAAAATATGTAGATTAGAAATAATTAACTAAATAGTTTCTAGGTATTTTAAGTTGATATAACTCAACACAGTAAAATATATTAGTACATATAAAAATTTTAGCTGGATACAGCTTTGTTCTATAATATAACTCTAATCGCAAATATATTATAAAAATATTATTTATCAACATCGACTAATTTATACTCTAAACTTCTAAACAATCATGATATCAGAAGACTGCACAGCTGATGTTGATATATTTACATTGCTAAATAGTTTTAGCTATCATCATATAACTTAATAAAATAAAAATATTATTTATCCACATCTACTAATTTATACTCTAAACTTCCGAACTTAATTCTTTCTGCG
Organism: uncultured Deferribacteraceae bacterium; assembly: GCA_947041165.1. GTDB lineage: Bacteria > Chrysiogenota > Deferribacteres > Deferribacterales > Mucispirillaceae > CAMQYB01. Next base: position 4,310 of record CAMRCY010000016.1, read on the forward strand.
TGTGTAAATTGATCTGTTGGATCAAGATGAGGCCACGCCTCTTGAAATAAATCTTTGCCTGCTGTGTGGTTAATAATATCATAAGATGCTTTATCTATTGCAACTGGATCGGTTGATGACATAAACCCTATATCATGAATCATCGGTGCATCGTTACCATCATGACAATCGCACGCTGGAACAATTGATGTTAATATATTTATATAGATCGGGGGTTTTGTGTAATGGTTATGAACAGCTGATGCGTATTCAACAATTCTTTGCTGAAGCTTATCACATGAAACATCAAAATCTGATTGAATAGCAGTTTCAGGACAAGTTGCAATACATTTTGCACAACCAGTACATTTATCATTTATTGTCGCTGTCTTAGATATCTCAATCGCTCCCCAATTACAAACCATCTTGCATCGTCCACAAGCTGTACATTTATGAGGATTAACCGATGGTCTTACATCTGAGTGCATATCCATTTTGCCCTCTCTTGATGCACAACCCATTGCAAGGTTTTTTAATGCTCCACCGAAACCTGTCATCTCGTGTCCTTTAAAATGTGAAACAACTAATAACTTATCTGCATTTGCAATATCAGTTGCGATCTTCGCATCTGTGCATACTATTGCATTTGGGATAGGAAGGCTTATGCTATTTTCTCCCCTTAATCCATCTGCAATTATCACGGGAACTTGTAATGTTGAATAATTAAAACCGTTAAGCATAGCGTTGTGAAGATGATCTACTGAATTTGTACGCATACCTGTATATAAAGTATTTGTATCTGTTAAAAATGGTTTAGCTTTCACTCTATTTAAAATCTCTAAAATCGGACGTAAAAATATCGGACGTAAAAAAGCTGTGTTTCCTAACTCTCCAAAATGAACCTTGAGAGCTACAAGTTCGTCCTTTTCATACAGATCTGTTATTCCAGCTCTATTTGCTAATTTTTTAATCTTATTTAACGGAGACTTATGATGATTGCTCTTCATAGAAGAAAAATATACCACTGAACTCATTTTTAACCCTCTTAACAATTTATTTCAATTATATTAGATAACTACGACTTTATTATAGGTTTTCTTGGTGAGAATAACAACTATAAATATGAATGTAATATAGATTATTGTTGACAGAAGAATAGAAATAATGATAAAAATAATACAGCGTTTTAAAAAGAGAGCAATAAATTAATATGATAAAAGATTCGAATGGCATTAAAAGAGCAAAAACCGACTACAAAGTTTTTGCTGTGAGCAACACCATAGCTATTCTAGAATTATTAGGAGAGTTTGAGCAGGAACTTACTCTCTCTGAAATAAGTGATAGGCTATCACTCACTAAAAGTAACACATCTAAACTGTTAGCTACACTTGAACATTTTGATTATGTTGAATACAATAGAAATAATGACAGCTTTACATTAGGTGTGAAAACTTTCCAAATTGCACAAACATATATCAAAAAATTGAACATAGCAGAAATTAGTTATCCTTATCTTAAAGAGATTACCGATATTCTCGACGAATCATCGTATGTTGGTATTGTTGACAACGGTACAGTTGTTTATCTAAACATGGTAGACACATCTAAACCGATTAGACTTAAACCTCGTGTTGGACATATCGGACATGCATATGCAACTGCAATCGGTAAAGCACAACTATCTAAACTTGATAATCAAGAGATAGAAATTCTTTTTAGAGATGGATTTCAATCTGTTACAGAAAATACTGTTACAACAATCGCTGATCTTATAAAAGAACTAGATGTAATAAGAGAGATCGGATACGCTACTGATAATGAAGAGTTTGAAAAAGAGGTTGTCTGTGTTGCCGTTCCTGTAATGGATTTTATGGGCAAAGCAACTGCTGGTATCGGTGTTTCTGCTCCTAAAGTTAGAATGAGCAATGAACGCATAACTGATGAAATCGCTCCTCTACTTATAAAAACAGCTATGCAACTATCCTTTAAATTCGGCTACAGTGAATCCAAATAACGTCTTGATAGTTTAAAACTTTTAGAATAATTTTATAATCGTTATCGATATTTTGATGAAGATAATCTATATACTCTCATCTAAACCGTAATATATTTACTATATAAATAACTTTTATAATTATTATCACCACCTAACCCTTATATAAGTATTCAACCTATTATTCAGATCTACATAACTTACTGAAACTCTCTAAACTATTAAATCATGTTACGCTTATTCAAATAATTTAAGTTATTCAATCACGTTACGCTCACATAATCTCGCAAGTTATATCTATCTAAATACTGAATAATCTAAAAACTTGTAAATCAGTTTAACTTACTTTAATTACATAAATTGATTAACCCGTAGAGCTTATTCAAATAATTTAAACTATTAAATCTTGTTCCGCTCACATAATCTCACAAGTTATATCTATCGAAATACTCAACAATCTAAAAACTTGTAAATCAGTTTAACTTACTTAAATAATATAAATTGATTAACGAACTCTCTAATTGTTGCAATTTCATAACTTATTAATATTCTATCAATTCTAAAATCTACCACATATTCAAATTCTCTAATTTATTATAATATGAAAATATTCAAAATGGTATTTATCAAATCCTACTTGCATCCTTGCTATAAACCACTAATTATATCTTTATCTAATTACTATTTTTACATTCTATGGCACAATAATTGCTTGTCTTACCTATATTATTTTAAAACGGATGTGCAATGTTTAAAAGATTGATAGCATTTACCCTTATTATTGTTGTGATTTCCTTTGTTAAATCTTCAGCTGGAGTTAAGCTTAGAGATATCGCATCGGTTGAAGGAATAAGAAATAACCAATTGTTTGGTTATGGACTTGTTGCAGGTCTTAACGGTACTGGCGATAAGCAGGGTACAGAATTTACTATTCAATCATTAGTAAATATGTTGGATAGATTAGGTATCACTGTTCCTCAAAACGATGTGCGTGTTAAAAACGTTGCAGCGGTTATGGTTACAGCCAAACTTCCTCCGTTTGCTAAAACAGGTTCGCTTATAGATGTTACTATATCATCAGTTGGCGACTCGTCATCATTAGAGGGTGGAACATTACTTCTAACTCCTTTAGCTGCTGCAAACGGACAAGTTTATGCAGTTGCACAAGGGCCTCTATCTATTGGTGGATTAAACAGTACTAGCGAAGATGGCGTTGAAAACCATCCTACTGTTGGGATTATCCCAGGTGGAGCTACTGTGGAGAAAGAAGTTGAGTTCGTTATGGATACTTCTTATATAAGTATATCATTCTCAGGAAGAGGAATTGCAGATGTTGTTCAAGCCAAATCAGCTATTAATAGTTTTATAGGTGTAGACATCGCAGAAATACAAAATCCTTCAACAATAAAAATTGCTATACCGTTAGAGTTTGAGCCTAGATATTATGACTTCATGAGCTCACTATTAAATATTGAAATTCAACCTGAAGCATTTGCAAAAGTGATTATAGATGAAAGAACTGGAACTGTTGTTATGGGTTCTGATGTGAAAATAAGTGCAATAGCTATTTCGCACGGTAGCCTTAGTATAACAATATCTGATCAGTTAGATATTAGAAAAGCACCAACTGCTGATATAGATCAACCTTTACAGCCTCAGCCTGATAATCCAAATCCTGCAACTGAGCAGGTTAGAGTTGTGATGATGCCTGAAGCTGTAACTATATCTGATCTTGTTAAAGCATTAAACGCATTAGGAGTTTCTCCTAGAAACTTGATATCAATACTACAAGCAGTGAAATCTGCTGGTGCACTATATGCCGATCTGGAGATTATGTAATGACAGTTAATAACAGTAATAAACAAAACATATTAGAGTTAGGTAGCAGTAACCCTGCTAAAACTATGAGTGCTAGTGATCAGAAAAAACAAGCTGAACTTAAAGAAGCAGCTGCTGCGTTTGAAGGTATGTTTCTATCTATGATGATGAAAACAATGAGAAAAGCATCTGAATCTTTTGAATCAACGTTAGTTAAAAAAAGTAATGCTGAAGATATATTTACTGAAATGTTAGATAATGAATATGTCGATCTTATTAGTAAAGCACCTGATACTGGACTTGGGAATTCTCTATATCAATATCTTGTTGATACAACAGATGAATATTCTTCACTTAGAGAACCTAATAAAAATGATATCAGTAAACAGAATGGTATCGGTAAAAGCAACACTCAATCGATTGATAAATTAAAAGAAATGGAGTCTTTGAAAAATGAAGACACATTATTAAATTTGAAATATAGCATTAAAGGAATATGACCAAAAAAAGAAAATGGTTATGATTATAAATAAGTTAGATTTGTTAGAAGTATTTGTTGGATAGTATGGTAGATATTATTAATTGATAAGATTTTGAAATTGTAATATACTAGCAATCTATTCACAGACGTTTGTAGAGATTATTTTAGAGAGGATTTAGTAGATATGAAAATTAACAACAACCTGCCTTTTATACGTAAAGATAGTGCTAACTCTTCTTCTAAAAATGTATCGTCTAAAAGTAGCAATGCTTACAGTACAGCTGAAATAAAACCAGCCACTACTCAAGCTGCTGCGAAAGATACAGTACAGCTCTCATCTAACAGCAAACTTCTCAAAGATATGGTACAGCAACTTAAAGATATGCCCGATCCACGCAAAGCGCTTATTGATGAGTTACGTACAAGTGTTGCTAACGGAACATATAATGTTTCTAGCGATCGTATCGCTGAGAGTATTGTAAATAAAGTTTATTCGAAACAATCTTAGTTAAGCTTTATCTAAAATATTTCTACTTATTTATTGTCATTTAAATCCAGAGTCTTTTGTATGTTTACAAAGGAGGTACTGAATTATGGCGTCTATCAATACTCTAAAAGAGTTACTCAGATCTCAAATCTCTTTATACACAGAGATAATTGAAGTTCTAACACAAGAAAAAAATGCGATCGTTTCGTGGAATTTTAGTGAAACAAATACTCTTTTAGCAAAGAAAGAGAAACTTATCCATAAAGAACGATTATTAGAGGAAGCTAGAAAATCTTTAGCTGAAAGAGTGAAAACTGAGTTAAATGCTAAAGACAATACATTATCTTCTATTATCAAAGTAGCTCCTGATGAAGATAAAGATGAGCTATTCCAAATTAAAAAACAGTTTGAAAAAATTGTGGTTGGAATTAATAACGAGTCAATTGCGTTAAAAATTCTTTATTCAACAAATGTTAAAGTTATGAATGATCTATATGCACGATTTGGTATTCTTTCTAGCAATACTTATGATAAAAAAAAGTCAAACAATTCTGCATCATCAGTCCATATAATGGGTTGATGTTAGTTTACGGTATAAGGAGTCTTTTATTATGAGTAATCTTTTTGGAATGTTATATACTGGAGTATCAGGAATAATGGCGTCGCAAGTCGCTATGGACGTTGTCGGTAATAACTTAAACAATTTAAGAACACCTGGATACTCTAGGCAGATGGTTTCTATTCAATCAAAACAACCGATACAAACTGTTTATGGCCCGATGGGAACTGGTGTTGAAGTCACTGGTATCGAGCGAGCACATGATGAGTTGCTAACTAAAGCTGTTAGAACTGAGAGTTCTTCATATAATTATTTTGCATCTATGCAGAATAGTTTAGGCGAAGCAATGTTATATTTTAACGAGTTAGAAACTGGAGCTGGTTTAGGTGATCCATTAAAACAATATTTTAGTGCTTGGCAAGAGCTGTCTTCGACCTCTCCTGATAATACCGATGAAGCTGCTATAAAAAGATATGCACTATTAGAAAAATCTGAAACTCTTGCAAAACAGTTAAGAGAAGGATATGGATCGATAGAAACTGTACAAAACAATATAGATGTGAAACTTGTAAGTAATGTTAAACAAATTAATGATATCACCTCTAATATCGCAATATTAAATGCTTCTATTATGTCATCTGAAATAAGTGGTGGATCTGCAAACGATTTAAGAGATCAGAGAGATCTTCTTATTGATCAACTATCAACTTTTGCAACGGTTACTACTAATGAAAGTGAAAATGGACAGGTAGCAATATTTATAGGTGGACAAGTTGTAGTTGATAGAGATCAATCTCATAATCTTGAAGCATTGCCTAATCCTGAGAAAGATGGTGCACTCGATATATACTTCTCACCTGTTTTAGCGATTGGTGCTATAAGCAATGCTAAACCAATAAATATTACGGAAAGCTTAATAGGTGGATCTATCGCTGGCGATATTAAATCAAGAGATGAACTTTTAGAAGGTTATCTTGGTGAACTTGATATTCTTGCAAGAGCCCTTATTAACGAAACAAATAAAGTCCATTCTGTTGGACAAGGACTACTACGTTTCGATCAGCTTGCAGGTAATAACTCTGTAAGCAATCCACTATTTCCATTAGGTAGCGAATCTGGAAAGCTACCGTTTGAAATATCAAATGGAACATTTTCTATTAATGTTTATGATAAAGATGGAGCTGTAGTCAATACTGTGGCTATTGATGTTGATCCATCAAAAGACACTTTAGCTTCAATAGCTGACAAAATAAATTTATCTTCAGCAGGTATGCTTGGTGCTACTATTGGAGAGGATAATAATATAGAAATATTCTCTAATTCTGGAAACACATTCGGTTTCGCAAATGATACATCAGGATTTTTAGCAGCAGCTGGATTAAACACATTCTTTACAGGCACATCAGCAAAAGATATCGATATATCAGTGGTTATTCAAAATGATCCAGAATATATAGCAACAGGTTCATCAGGTGCACCAGGGGATAATAGTGTTGCAAAAAATATTGCAGGAATACAATTTACATCTCTTCCAGGAACATCAGATAGAACTATAGGTGAATCATACGGTTTCTTTATAGGTATGTTAGCATCTGATAAATCACAAATTGATACATTTACTAAAACTAAAGAGTTATCATTTCAGCAAAGTGTTATGAGAAATGAAAGTGTTAGAGGTGTAAGTGAGTTTGAAGAATTAACAAACATGACTCTGTTTCAAAGAACATTTGAAGCAAATTCAAGATATATCAATGTTATTGATGAAATGATCAATACAGTTGTAAACGGTTTAGGGGCTTAAAAGTCATCTGCTTATAAATAATTAATAAATTAATTACTTAGGTAGTGGTAGAAATTGTATTTAGAATTAATTAAAAAATCAATAAAATAAAGGTAATAAAATATGAGAATTACATTTAACATGATGTCAATGAAGTATAACAGTTCAATAAGCTCATCATTAAATGGACTGATTGAAGCAGGGGATAGAGTGAATGCACAGCAAGATCTTTTGAAACCTGAGCAAAATGCATCAGGATATGTTTCAGCTTACAACATACAAAGAACAATTGATGAACTTAATCAGTTTAAAGAAAATGGTGAAACGGCAACTGGTTGGATTGGAAACAGTGAAACAGTATTAACTGATGCATTAGCAAAACTAAAGCAAGTTAAAGCTGATTTTGCAGTTGGTGGTGCTAACGCAACAAATGATGCTGATGCAAGAGCTGCTATGGCAAAAGAAGTTGCTACAATAATGGAATCTCTGATGGCACATGCTAATAGTACTTATCTTGGCAGACATATATTTGGTGGGTTTGAAACAGGTACTCCACCTTTTTCTGGAAGCGGAAGCTCTATATCAAATATATCATCAAGCGCGCTTGGATCAACTAGTATAGAAACTAAACCTGTGTATTCAGATATGGGTGAGCTTGCAAGTGGTACTTATAAAACAAAAATCAGTGTTGTTAACGGTATTGCAACTGTAAGCATACTTGATTCTAACGGCAAACCTGTTCCACTTGATTCTAATGGATCTGATGAAGCAAATCAGAAAGGAAATTCTACATCAAATACATTATCGTTTAAATATAAGCCTGGACAAGTTGTAAATACTGGACTAGGTTTCTCTATTCAAATGCCTGATAAAGATATTACAAATACTGAAATGACTGTTGGATTTGATTATAAAGCTGGATCAGAAGTTAGTTACTCTGGTGATATGGGTTCTATATTGTCACAGATTGGATACGATCAAAATGTTGCAATGAACACTCCTGGTAGTGATATCTTTATGCAATCTTTCAAAACATTGCTATCGACAAAAGTATTAACATCTAACGGTTCTATAGCCAATCTTGCAACACTATTATCTGAACTTGATGGAAATAAATTTGCTACAGGCGATTCTATGAACATCTCTGGGACAGATAGTCAAGGACGTCCCATCGGTGCTGCAACAATTGTATCTCCTATTAATCCTGAACTAAATCATAACAACACAACTGATGAAGAAAGAACTTTAAAAGTTGCTTACGGTAACAAAATGTATCAAGTTGTTATTCCTAAAGGAGATTATGCTTCAGCTGAAAAATTAGCTGAAGCTGTACAAGAACAATTAAAAACTGCTGAGTATATCGGTTCTATAAATGTTCCTGCTGAAGGATATGATGAACTTAACGATTTTAAAAACTCAATTGAACAACAGATAGATAGTGGCTACTTTACTCCTGCAACTGGGGATGAAAAGAAAAAAACCGTTGATCTTTCTAATGATGTTTCAGTTACTTCTGATGGTGATAGATTATCTTTTTATACAAACAAAGCAGGTGATAATGTTCAACTTGCTATATCTGGCGCTGAAGGAAACAGTTTAGGCTTCACAAGTGGAGTGACTGTTGCTGAAGGTAAAGATACTCAATTTGACTTTGGAACAACATATAATAATAATGGTATCGAAAATGTTAGCACTACACATCCTAATATAGATTTCTCTGCTGGTGGACAATTTGAGTTCTTTATTAATGGGAAACCAGTATCTGTAAATCTTCCTGCAAGAGGGCCTATAACTACTAATGATGTTACAGCGACTACTGGATATAATGGAACTAATGATTTCAATATAACAATTGATGGTAAAAATGTTAACGTTCCTGCTGCACAGCTTAACGGTAAAACTGTTGCTGAACAAGAAAAAATAATAAACCAAAAATTGATAGATTCAGGATTTGGCGGAAGTAACTCTGTATCTTTAACTAACACTGGTGGAGTATACACTGTTGATCTAAATAGTGCGACTGCTCCTACTAAAAAAGATATAGAATTTGAACTTCAAGCTGCATTAAATTCAGCAGGATTTAATGGTGATATATCTTCTTCATTAAATTCTGTAAACAGTTCAGATCCTAACGATCTTGGTAAATTTGATATCTCATTCGCTGTTGTTAATAATAATATGAATGATTCAACTCAGATCAATACTGTTTATTTAGATAATAATGCTGTTCCTCCTACTAAAGACATGCAGACAGATATACCAAATATTAAACAAACTCCTGGTCAGAATAATACTACCATGGGCGACTATATGAAGTTCTTAAATGATCTATATGGTGAAACTGCAAAAGTTTCATTGGTTGATGGTAAAGTACAAGTAAAAGATATTCGTAGTGGCGAAAATAGTGAATTAACTTTCTTTCAAAACTCAACAGAGTCAGGACTTCAATCCAATGATGATAACGATCTTGTAATCGGCGGAAAATACAGTGGACAAGGTGATGTTACTTGGGGTGTTGATATGACCAATAGCGTTGGTGCTGATGGTTCTAGAACTGTTCACATATCAATTAAAGATATCAACGGTCTTGAAGTATATAATCAAAGTGTTAATAACTATCTTGGTGGAGAGATCACATTGCCGAGTGGTGTAACTATTACTCCTAACGAAAACCAATTTCCAACTCCTCCTGAAACAAGTTTAACATCATCTTTTAATCTAGATCTTGTTGATGATACAAAAGTATCATTTGGAGTAATGAAAGTTACTGATAATGGTAGTAATGATAACTTATTTAGAGTATTAACAAATCTGGAACATGCATTAAAATATAACCTCGATAAAAATGGTTTTAGTTTTGCTAAACCTGAAGGAAGTCCTTGGGAAAACTCATCACTTGGATCAAGTTCTATGCCAAGCTTTGATGGAACATATAAAGGTAATTATAACGATAACTGGAAATATGAAGTAATGCAAAATGGTTCTAAAGATGATTTCTATATACAAAATGAATCGTATTCATCATCTGGTAAAGTAGGTTTTGATCAAAATACAATTAACAATCTTGGTAATGAAATATCATTCGGTGTTAATATGTATGATAATGTTACTGGTAAAAGCTCTACAGTAAATATGGATATAGATCTATCAAAAGCTAATCCACCATTAACTGATGCTGCATCAACTAGTGCTTATATAGCTAAAGAATTAAACAATAATCTAGAATTAAAAGCACAAGGAATTACCTATGCTGTAGATAGCGATGGCAAAATTGTAATGGAATCTAATAGTGGAACAAAAATAGTTTCATTCGCAGAAAATCTAGAGCCGTTACCAGGTGGTGCAAATAAAAACATTCTAAGTGATTTCATAATGGGATTTGAACCTTTAAAGAATGAGCCAGTAACAACTGCTTTCCCATTAACTTTAACTGATACCGATTTCTATATAACAGATATAGGAGATACTGCAAATCCATCTAAAAAGATCACTTTGCCAGCTCCTGCTACTTATGCGACTAAAGAAGAGTTACTTACTGCAATTAATACAGAATTAACTGCTAGTACTGCTGGTAGAGTTACAGCAGCTATGAATGAAACTACTGGTGCATTAGAGTTCTCAGGTGCTGGTGCTAATCCAGATGATCCACGTGTATTTGTTAATTCATACGGTAATGATGAGCTAGGAATTACAACTTCTTCTGATACTCGTACTCAAGTTTCTGCCACATCTCCTCAAAATCCTACTATCAGCCTTGCAGATAAAACTGATGAAGAGAGAACTTTAACTTTTAACTATATCGATGCTGCTGGTACTCAAAGAACCAAATCAATTATGTTAGATAAGAAAGATTATGAAAGCAATGAAGCATTAGCTCAAGAGATTAATAGAGTAATCGCATTAGATCCTGATCTTACTGGACTTGATGCTAAAATTAATACTCAAGGAAGGCTAGCATTCACAACTGATCCTGCTACAATGAGTGGCTTATCGGTAGAGAGTGATCATCAAGGTACATTAGGATTTCCTAAAGCAGGAGATCAAGCAACTATAAAAGTTACCTCAGAAAATGGTGGGACTATTCAAGAAGTTACTGTCGATACAGCTACTGATTCTACATATATTGCCGATGGCTTATATCTATCTTTTGGTAAAGGGGAACTAAATGCTACCGACTATTTCACAATAGGCATTGGAACTGGTATTGAAGAACAGATAGATTATCTTGACCAAATTGAGAAACAACTTTTAGAAGCTGTTGCTGATGTTGGTAGTAGATTATCAAGAACTGAGTCTGTAACAACTTTTCATACAACTGTGATCGGAGCAAGCGAGGCTACTAAATCAACTTATCTTGGATCAACTCCTCAAGATATTGCAGCTGCAATGACTGATCAAGCACTTGCTAAATCAGCTTATGAAACAGCTTTAAGAATAACTAGTAGTATCTTCGATATATCATTGTTAGACTTTTTAAGGTAACTTAAATTTTATATAAATAGTAAAGTAGTAAAATGTATAAATTATCAATTTTTTTATGAGGTGTGTATGTCTATCCTAAAGATAAACTCTGCAAAGTTGGGAGAGATAGAATATAGTGAGAGTGACGTGGTTACTCTTTGTTCTCCGCTATTGGGTTTTAATGAATTAAACGAGTTTCTATTAATTTCTAACGAATCATCGTATCCATTTATATGGTTTCAGTCGGTAGAAAATAATGATATCTGTTTTATTCTTGTAGAAGCTACTACATTTTTCACAGATTATGAACCAAATATTCCTAAACGTGAAATGAAAGTATTAAGTATTGAAGATATGGAAAATATGAAAATCTTTTCTATTGTTGTTATTCCTGAAGATCCAACTAAATCTACAGCCAATTTACGAGCTCCTCTTATCATCAACTTAGATAAAAAAATTGCTAAGCAAATAATACTTGATAATGATGTTTTTCCAATAAAGAGATCTCTCTTTGCTGCTAAATAGGGGTATTAGTTATGTTGATACTATCTAGAAAAAATAACGAAAGTATAATGATTGGTGATGAAATTGAAATCATTGTTGTTGATGTTGTTGGTAAAACTGTTAAACTAGGCATTAATGCACCAAGAGATATATTTGTTCATAGAAAAGAGATCTATGAAGCAATTAAAAATGAAAATATTCGTGCAATATCTAAAGATAATGTAATTTCATTATTTCAGCTATTTAACGATAGGAAGAAACCATGATCGAGAGCTTCACTGCTTCTGAAAATAAACTGCGACACCTAGAGGATATCTCTAATGATATTATAAATGAACTTGAACCACTTTCATTTGGTGGAGATATATATCTATTAGAGGCTGATGATCCTGATATTGATAAACATATTGAAGAGATTAAACTTGCTGAAAAAATTGGGTTTGATACTGAATCAAGACCAGCATTTATTAAAGGACAAACTTTTCCGATAGCTTTAGTACAAATCGCAACAATAGATACAGTTTATTTATTTAGAATAAAAAAAAGCAAGATTAATTCTGGATTGATTGAGATACTTAATAGCAATTCTATATTAAAAATAGGGTTAGGACTTACAACTGATATTAAAAAACTTAAAGAATTATCTAGAAAAATTGAACCGAAAAATTTTGCAGACCTATCTGTTATGGCTAAATCTAAAGGATTTAAGAAAAGTAATGCAAGATCACTTGTTGCTAGATATTTAAATAAAAAATTACTTAAAAGTTCTCAAATAACTAATTGGGCAAAAAAAACATTAACAGATAAACAGATTCAATATGCAGCTGTTGATGCTTGGAGCATGATACCTCTATATTCTGAACTCCTTAACGACGATACTAATTATCTTAAAATATGAAACCGATTATCTTTCTATCTGGACTCTTAGGGGAGCTCACATTAATAGAATTAATCGGTAAAAATCTTAATATCGATATAGTAACAAATCGTAAAAACTCACTTAGGAAAAGAGATACTGGAGATATATCTTCGTACTCAAACCTTCTTAATATCTCTATCATAGATACTGATAATAAAGATACTTTACTATCAGTTGAAAACCTCTCACAATACGATTTCATTCTAACAATTGATTGGCCTAAATCTTATTTTAAAGATATTGCCACACACCTTTGTATACCGATCTATCACACTCATCCATCTCTACTTCCAAAATATAGGGGCTACTCTGCTATTACTGAACAGATACAAAAAGGTGTAGCTATTTCTGGATTAACTATCTATAAAGATTGTGCCGAAATAGATGCTGGTGATATTATACATCAAAAAGAAATATCAATTGATCATGATGATATCCCTGCAACATTTATGAAAAAAGTGAGTGATGAAATTGTCAATTTCTTATATAATATAAACACAATTGCTGAGTTTAGCCTAAAACCACAAGAGTATAAATTAGCATCATACACATCAAGAATTAGAGATCAAGATCATCTAGTTGATTTTAGCCAATCGGCGATATACATTTATAATTTTATACGTTCATTTGGTTATCCATATAAAAACTCCTTCTTCTATTATAAAGATTGTAAGTACTATATCGTTGCAGCTCATTTAGATAAATGGTACGGCAAATATGGTGAAGTTGGAGAGATCATATCTGTTAATAATGAGTATATAGAAATAGCACTCGGAAGTGGAACGATACTTATAACCGATATAGATTCTGATGATGGTAAAATTAGTTTATTAAATTCACTGTTTATAGTAGGAGATAGATTATGAAGTTTTTCAAAATTGTTATTCTTAGAATATATAAAAAGATGAAAGATATCGGAGTATACAATACTCTACTACTAACCTTTCATAAAATCAAAATTCAGTTTACTAATAGGTCAATAGATATATCTCCTAACATATCAACTGAAAGGAAAGCATATGAAGAAGGGTATCAATTTAATAACACTCCACTTATAAGTATAATTGTTCCACTATATAACACTCCTGAACTATTTCTAAAAGAGATGCTTAACTCTTGTGTTAATCAAACTTATAAAAACTGGGAACTTGTTTTAGCAGATGGATCAACGATAGATAATGTTGAACGAATTTGTAAAGAGTATCAATTAAATGATAGTAGAATTGTGTATAAAAAACTTGATGAAAATAAAGGCATCTCTGATAACAGTAATGAGGCTTTAAATATCGCAACTGGAGAGTATGTTGCATTATTAGATCATGATGATATTCTTCACTCATCAGCATTATTTGAAGTGGTCTCAGCAATAAATAAACATGATCCTGATTTTATATATACTGATGAAGCATTAACTTATCCACATAGTTTAGTTGTTCCTGTTATTAAACCTGATTTTGATATCTTCTATCTAAAATCGTCAAATTATATATGTCATCTATCAATCATCAAAAGAGATCTCTTAGATAAAATTGGTCATTTTGATAGTGATTATAACGGTTCTCAAGATTATGATCTATTTTTAAGAGCAGTTGATAAAACAGATAAAATTTATCATATACCTAAAATATTATATTTTTGGAGAGCGCATGCTGAGTCTACATCTCTTGATGCCTCATCAAAATCATATACAACTCAAGCATCTATTAAAGCCTTAACCGAACATCTTAAACGTAATAATATTAACGGTAAGATTGAAAGTAATGAAGTGAATAGGTTTAATATCGTATACAAAAATATCCTAAAACCTAAAGTTTCAATTATTATAAGTAACATAGAAAATAGCAATAAAAAAATTATAGAAAATATTAAACAAAATATCGATTATGACAATTATGAAATTATTGAATTCTCTAAATATCAAACCAATCAAACATCATCAACATATATTGATGATACTGAAACTCTTGAACGCTTAAATAAAATTATAACTGATTTAGATACTGAGTATATATTATTGATAGATGCAGATATTAGATTGAATGATAGTTTTTCACTTGATACTTTAATGGGATATGCACAACTTGATAATGTTGGTTCAGTTACTCATCCTATACTTTATACCGATAATAAAATCCATACTTTAGGGTTATCTGTTAAAGAACATATTGCGACATATAATAGTAGAGACGAAAATTTTAATTATTTAAAACTTACCGATCCTATAAATAAATATACACATAAAATAGATGCTGTATCTGATAAATTTATATTATTTCCAAAAAAAACTTTTAGAGATACTAAAGGGCTTGATACAGATCTATCTTATGAAATATCAATAATATTTTTTACATTAAAATTATCAAAGTTGATGTATGATAATATAATTGTCAATTCATCTCATCTAACCTATCTAGGTAAAAAGAGCATAAACAAAACTATTAAAATATATCAACCTGATATATAACATATAGCTTATTGCACAATTGTATTTAATCTGTTATATCACAATTTTCAAACCTAACAGCTATAACATCAACTTCAATATTTGCATCTTTAGGTAACCCTGCAACTGCAATACAACTTCTTGAAGGACGGTTATCTTTCATATACCTTGCATAGACTTCATTAAACATTTGAAAATTATCCATATTTTTAAGATATATTGTTACTTTAACAATATTAACTAGTGATAAGTTAGCAGACTCTAATACAGCTTTGATATTGTTCATTATTTGATCTGCCTCAGCTGTGAGGTTTTCTACTAAAAAATTTGTTTCTGGATTAATCCCTATCTGTCCTGATAGATAGATGGTATTATTTATTTCGATACCTTGTGAATAATGTCCAAGGGGTGCTGGTGCATGACTACTCTCTAATACCTTTTTCATAATTACTCTCCTACTTTAGATATATCTATCAAACGATAAATACAAATACATGTCAACTAATTTAACTTGCATTTTAAAAAAAACTGTATACCCTATCAACTTATAGGAGATCATAATGCAGAACGAATTTATTATAGCTATATCATCAATCTTTGCGCTTATTAATCCATTTAATAGTCTTCCTCAATGTTTATTAATGACAGAAGGGCTTTCTAAAAATACTAGAAAAAAAGTGTTCTCAGCAGTTATATTAGTTTCATTTATGATCGTTATCTTTTTCATTTTGACTGGTGGCTTCATTATGCACCACTTTTTCAATATAGAATTTTATCATCTGCGTGTTGCAGGTGGAATTATCCTTATTGCTATGGGTTTGAAAAAATTGATGTTTCCAGTTAATGTTACAATCAATCTAAACCCAGCTGATACCGATAGAGATATAATAAAGAAAGCGATTATACCGATGGCGTTTCCTATGATGGTTGGACCTGGAACATTATCAACTATTATGGTTATGACAAACGATGTCGGATTATCTATCACTGTGATGTCTGCAACTATTGCATTTGTGTTAATGTTCTTTCTGTTCTACTTTTCAAATCTTATTGAGCTGATCGCTGGAAAACTTATTCTACTTGTTATATCAAGAATTATGCAGGTGTTTATCGTAGCAATTGGTGTGAAAATATTAGTGTCTGGAATTGTTGGAACATATAAGGCTATTATCTTAACACTTTGATAATTGTTGCATCTAGTAATTTAGATTAATTACATTCAACAACTAATCTTTCTATTAATTACATTTAATATTTGGTGGACATGCTGATACTGGTTGAGGCATATACATCTCTCCAGGCACATATGGAGGCTCGATCATGAGGTTTTCGTACTCATCAGCACAATATACTCCAACTGGACAACCATCACCTATATATGACTCTCTAAGATTAACCTCAGGTGGTTCTTCTCCTAATAAATGATCATCATAAAATTCACCAAGATATTTCTGTGGATCTTCCTCTTCAATATTCACAGGTTCAGGAACTTCTAATCTATCTATCTGAGTACTACCCATATCAGGTTCTGCAGGCTCATCTATATCTTTCACATCTTTATCAGCTGGTTCAGTAAGTTTCGGTTCTGATGATATATATTTCTGCTCGATTTTTTGTGAATATAAATCTATAGTGCAAAATAGCAATATAAAAAATATATAAAAATTTAATGAAATTAATCTGTTCATTTCAACCTGCTCAACATTATTTAATAGTTGATATCCTCTTGACATCCACCCTTAATAACTTCTATACTTTATATATGTTTATTCTAAAATTGGCAATAATAATCTTATCTATACCGTTTCTCACAGCTATTTCAACGATAGATGCTATGCGTTATGGATCATCTATACTTATATGTATGAGAGATGATGGTATAACAGAAGATGTTGTAAGGTATTGGACGCTTGTTAAAAGTGCTGATGAAAATAAAATACTTAGCACTATGAATAAACGTATCTATAGACTTGAACAGTGTGAAATTTTCACTTGTACATATAATCCAGGATCAATGGAAATCTGCAAACTGCCTGTTGATCCACCGAAATATAAAACAGATGTTGAAAAATATAAGAGTGAAGCCGATAAAGAAATTGAAGCACAAAAAGCAAGAGATGCTGTAAGACAGTAATAGCGTGCAAGCAATAAATTATCATAATAGTGATAGTGACAGTTATAGTAATATTATACTAAGAATAGAATAGCTATAAGACAGAACAGTAACAGTTATAATATTATACTAATAATAGCGACAGTTGTTAAGACAGTAATAGTGTGCAATAATTATAACTGCATAGCAACAAAGTTATCTCAAAACTATTGACGACAACCATAAGTAGTAAAATAATTTTAGGTTTTTTTAACTATATTAGATTTTCTTTCGATCTCTAAATTTAAGGCTATTTTATCCTCAGGTTTTAATTTATCAAAATGTTTAGATTTAAAATTTTCTAAAATATCAAACCGTACAGACTCAATATATTTTATAGATTTAGATAATTGATCATCTGTGATCGATCTTTTAATTGTTAATCTTTCATTGATATATCCAACAATATTATCTATCGACAATCTTAACAAAAGTTCGTAATCTTCACAAACTCGTAAAGCCTCATCAAAACCATTAACTAATTCAAACAGTTTTTTCTCAATCATTATTGTTGATGGGGATACTCGACATTTATCTAATATTTTAGAAAAAATCTCTCCACCATATCTACCCATATCTTTGTTTTGATTAATAAACTTGTTTTCCCTATACCAAAATTCATTGGTATGAGATATCTTGAATTCGTTCTCTAACATAAATTGATATTGTTTACTACATTTTGAAGGAAGATAGATATCATCTGAATCAAGAAATGCGATGTGATCAGATTTTGATAAGGACACACCTATATTTCTTGCAGTCGATACTCCACTATTTATATCTGTACGAAAATATCTGACAGATGGTAGATATTGCTTTATATCCTTATAAGAAAGATCATCTGAGAAATCATCAACTATAATAATCTCATCAGCAAACCTCTGTGACAATACTGAATCTATCGCATCTCTTAATTGATACCTACGATTATAAATCGGGATAATAACTGATAATGACATTACACACTTTTATATTAATTATTGTGCCTAACCATATATTTAAAATATAGAGCTAAGCTAAACATTTTTAAATCTTTGTTGATCGTTGTGAATGAAACACTCATCACTATTTGTTAAGAGATTATAATTGAAAAATTAATCTCTATAAAGCAACTAAATTAAACTTAAACATTTAATCTCTATAAAGTAAATTAGTTGAGATTAAACATTTTACCTATAAAGTAAATCGATTAAAATTAAACTCTATGTTCCCTATCAAGTAGCGTTGAGAAAACTAACATCGTGTTTGTGTTCACAACACCAGTTAACGCTCTAATCCTTTTAATAATCACAGCAAGTTCAGTTGTGTTTTTAGCAATTATTTTCACAAGTAACGAGTATTCACCTGTAATATGATAACACTCAATCACATCATCAATCAGTGCAACTTCATTACTAAAATCTTCAAGATGCATCGGATTATCTATACTCACACCGATAAAGGCTGATATGTCGTAATCTAATTTACGGTGGTTAATCTTAGTTGAGTATCCAGTAATTATACCGTTCGTTTCTAACCTCTTGATTCTATCTATTATTGAAGGAAGTTTCATTCCAACCTCTTTAGATATATCCGTATAGGATACACGACCATTATCAATTAACATGTTAATAATCTTTACATCAACAGCATCTAGACCCATATTTACTCCTCCACCATGTTTAGCTATTTTGCAAAATGTATAAAACCATATATTGCAACAATACATATATCTTAAAAAAATATATATACTGTATATATCTAAGATATGATCTATTTAGTTTAATTGCAATATTTATTTAAGTTTATAATTAAAAGCCACTATAATTATTTAAATTATCCACTTAAAAGATTTATAATTGCTATTTTATGTTTTATAAATTAAAATCGTTATCTAAATATATAGGTGGTGAAATATTATGTCTGCAATCTTAGAAACAAACTTATCTGCACTTAAACTCTTAGGTAGAGGAAAAGTAAGAGATATCTATGAAGTTGAAGAGAATTTACTTATTATTTCAACAGATAGAATATCTGCATTTGATGTAATTCTTCCAAACGGTATCGCATCTAAAGGTAAATTTTTAACTGAATTATCTGAGTTCTGGTTTGATTTCACATCTGATATTGTGAAAAATCACCTTATTACAACTGATATAGATAAAATGCCAACAATCTGTCATCAATATAAAAATATTCTTGAAGGTAGAAGTATGCTTGTTAAAAAAGCACAACCGTTACCTGTTGAATGTGTGGTTAGGGGATATATAACAGGATCAGGTTGGAAAGATTATAAAGAAACTTCTATGATATCTGGATTAACTATTAAAAGTGGTATGCAAGAATCTGAAAAATTTGATACTCCACTATTTACTCCAAGCACAAAAGCAGATGTTGGTTTACACGATGAACCTATTTCATACGAAAGAGTTGTTGAACTTATTGGTGATGATAAAGCATCAAAATTGAAAAAATATTCTATTGATTTATATAACAAAGCTAATAACTATGCATCTGAACATGGAATAATTTTAGCCGATACAAAATTTGAGTTCGGTATGTATAACGACGAAATCATATTGATTGATGAAGTTTTAACTCCTGACTCTTCAAGATTTTGGAGCAAAGAAACTTATGCAATAGGTAGAGGACAAGATAGTATGGATAAACAAGTTATAAGAGATTATCTTGAAACATTAGATTGGAATAAACAACCTCCAGCTCCTGTTATTCCTGATGACATAATCAACAAAGCTATTGAGAAATATTCATATATTACAAAACTGTTATTAAAATCAACTGGTAAATAAATTATTATGAAAGATAAAGAACTTTTAGATAAAGCATCTGATGCTGGACTTGAAATATTTGAAAATGAAAGTATTAATTTAAACTCATCTGATGAAACTTCATTTGAGTTTGAAGCTGTGTCTAGATATAAATTTAACAACGCTTTCTACTATCTAAAATTTTCTTCCTTTGAAGCTGTTATATTAAAAGGTATATATAAAAACTTTCATAGAGTTATTTCTGGTTCAGATGATCTGCTTGATTCATCTGACTGGAGCAGAATTTGTCAAGTTATAAACACGCTTGAAGATATTAACTTAGTTGATATCTCTATTGATTTTGTGATCGCACATAATAAGGTTTTTATAAAATCTATATCTAAACTTGATGAGTTAAACTCACTGAACCATAACCTTAAAGATCTCTCAATCGAGAAACCTTATACTGGTGCTGAATGTGAAATTAGTGATCGGTTTTATTTAGACGGTGAAACAATATTATCTAATAGTTTTATTGATGATTATTTTCCTGAAACTGTGTCGCCTCTCACTGCATCTATATTAGAACAGAACCCCGATATTTTATATCCGTTATTTATATCGGCTGGACTTAAAACCATCTCGCCATCTGTTGTGAATGTTTTTAACACTCCTTATATAACATTGTTGAATTATGAAAAATCTTTAAACTATATAGGAATTAACTCTTATCAATTTAGACTTAATTATCAAACTCCACTATATTTACAATCTAAAAGTAAAACATCTAAATTAAAACGATCTTTATTTCCTGATTTAATTGAAGAGATTGGTGAGATCTTAGATGAGTTAAAACATAAATCTAAATCAACTAATGTTCTAGCTATCAAAGATGATTTCTTATTTAATGTTTATATTAAGGTTTTTATTATTCACACATTTCTTGTAGTTGAACTGCTCTCTGCATTTAACGATCTTTCTGAACTCACAGCAGACAGAAATAAATTATTAAAACTAATCTATAAAACTCGTAAAGAGAACCTGTTTAGTAAAAGTGATAATCTCGATGTTTATACGTTCTTCGATTTCTTATCTAAAAAAATTAAATCAAATAGCAGTATAGATAACTATGAAAAATCTGATTACGATATATTAATGAAAGAACTTAAAATTAAACATTCATTGTTTGCATCAACAAAGATTAAAAACTTAGTTGAACGTATTCACAAGTTATTAGATATGAGAGATGATTTTACAATCACATTATCAAACCTTATGGGATACATGAAAACTTCATTAAACAAGTTTTTTACAAACCACCTAAAACCTGGATTTATTAATTCTACCGATGGATTTTATTATTTAGATTACGATGATGTAAGCAAACTCTTTAACGGTAATTACTACGGTGATCTTTTTAACGCTATCTCTTTTAAACGAAATAAGTATTATAGATTTTCAACATTATTTAAACCTAAAGAGGTTTATGTTAAAGATATTTTAACTGTAAATGAAACAAATAAATATATATCAGATGCAATATTAAAAAATAAAATTATAGATGTTCTATCTTTAAACGATAAAGATAGTAGCGGTGTTATTACAACCGATCTAAATTTAGATAGTTATAAAGGAAAAATTATACACTTTTCAAAAGTATCTGTATTTGATTTAAATAAATATAAAGATGCTGAAGGTTTTCTTTTTGATTCTATACCTCTATATTCTGCGATAGTTGAATTCGGAGTATTAAACGATATACCTATGTTTTCTGGTATTAGATATGCATCTGGCATTTTAGATTGTAAAGAAACAGTAATCAAATCTAATAAACTGAAGATATTAGATTAACGGAGTTCCATTGTGCTATTAAAACATTTATTAAAATTTTTATCTCTGTTACTGTTTTTAACAGTGGTTGCTCCTGCTTACGCTGAAAGACATCCATCACCATTATATTATCCGTATCAAGATAATCAGATAGATTATAGATATATTAATTCAGATAACTATGATGCTGCAAAATTTGATATATCTGGATCTAACCAATTAGGTAACTCAAACTTTTCTTATCAACTATCTAACTTGACTTCGATAACTAATAGTGATTCAAGCTTAACAAGTGTTGGAGTTGGTTATTCGCACACAGTTGGCAATCATTGGTTCGGTGCAAGTATCGCCTCATCATCTAATCAACCGTTTACACTTTTAAATCTAATTGATTTTGAAGGGTTTTACGCTTATAAATTAATTGAAACTAAAAAACCTGAAACAACATTTGATGATGGTTCTAGTAGAACTGGATATCATAGATTATATTTAGGAATATTTTACTCAACATATTCACCGTTTGGCGAAAAATTTCCTCTTCCAATGATAAGATATGAATATAATGATCCTCGTGTTACATTTATTGCAGGCTATCCTCTAAACTATCTTAAATTAAAATTCTCAAGATACCAAGGTATAGAAATTAATTATCAACCTGTGTTAGATCTTACAATAGGATATCTTCTAACTCCTAACGATAGCAATACTTTTGCATTTGAGTTTCAGATAGAACATGAAAGATATCTATTAACCAATATAGTAAACGATCTCTACTTTAGTAGAAGTAAATATTATAGCGAACTATACTGGGTTAGACTTAAATATTCTGTAAGTATTAAAAACTTTATACAAGTTTCACCTTATTTTCAACTGCTTCTATCTGGAAAACATTATGTTGGAAAAACATTTTATGATACAGACGGTAATACAAGCTATACAGGATTTGGTTACTCATTTGGAACAACAATAACAGTTATGTTTTAATCTATGTTTCATGTTTTTGGTTATGTTTGATTAACTTATATTATCAAATGTTGATAATATAGTTATATTTGTTTTGGTTACTTAAATAGGGAGCGATATGAAAGATAATAGTACTTGGTTAAATATTCTTGAAATTCTTAAGAACGAACTTACTGAAGCAGAAATTAATCAATGGCTTTCACCGCTTAACATTAAAACATTGAACGGTAATCCGATTATATTAACTGCTCCTAATAAATTTTTTAAAACATGGGTTGAAGATAATTATCTCACCTTAATTAAAAAAACATTTAAAGAAAATTTAGGATTAAAATCTGATATCGACATAATTATATCTATCGAAAATAAAGATGATCAAACAATTCGCACAGTATCAGTTGAAAGAAATGTTACAACAACTGATACAACTTTTGATCTACCACTAAATAAAAGATTTACATTTGATAACTTCGTTGTAGGCACATCTAACCGTTATGCACATGCTGCTTGTTCATCACTCATAAGTGGTAAAACAACAGCGAACCCATTATATATATACGGCGATGTTGGACTTGGTAAAACTCACCTCATGCACGCAGTTGGTAATGAGTTTAAAGAACGCTTTCCTAAATATAGAATACTTTATACAACTGGTGAATCTTTCGTTAATGATTTTGTTACATCTATGCGTCTTAGCAAACTTGATAGTTTTAAACAACGATACTTAAACATTGATCTTTTTCTATGTGATGATGTACAATTTATCGCTGGTAAAAGCAGAACGATGGAAGAATTCTTTTTTACATTTAGTCAACTTTATGCAACTCAGAAACAGATCGTTCTTACATCTAACACATCTCCTAACAACATTAAAGAACTTGATCCTAGATTATCATCAAGATTTACATCAGGACTTATGGTCGATGTATCAACACCATCTGTTGAAGAGAAAGAAGCTATCATAAAAAAATATATCGAGATCGAAGATCTAACAACTCAACGGTTCTCTGATGACATAATAAGATATCTTGCAAACAATCTTAAAAGTGATAGTACTCGTGAAATCTTAGGTGCAACTCTTAGAATATTTACATTAGCATCCATAGATAATGAAGATATAACTATTCAATTTGCAGAGAAACATCTTAAAGATTTCTTAATGAAAAGAGATAAAACATTATCGCCCGATAGCATACTTGAACTTACTGCAAAATATTATCAATTAAAAGTTAGTGATTTAAAATCTAAAAATAGATCTAAAACGATCGCTCTTGCAAGAAGTATTGCTATGTATCTTATACGTGAAAAAATGTCGTTATCGTACACAGAGATCTCTTCTATCTTTAGTAGAGATCACTCAACAGCACTTCACGCAGTAAATAAAATTACCGATGAATTATTAACAAATCATGAACTAGAAGGCACAATAAATGTCCTTCTAGATAAGATGAAACTTATCCATTAAGTTTTCCACAATAAAAGTTGTTATTTACGATATGTTTAGATAAGTTTTACCAGTTATCAGTATCTTTGTTTATCTGTTATGCACATTTGTATGATTAGATAATACGAAAAATAGATTAAATAATATTTATATAAATGTTTTGATCACTTTAGACGATGATAGATTATGTGATGACAGAAGTTGTTACTATGTTTGAGTATTTTTTGAATGTTGTTATGAGTTCTAAAAGTTATTATAATATAAGAAGTAAATTTACTTGTACAAAGTTATAAGTTGTCCTATAATAACAACAAAGTATAAATATAAATAGAAATTTATAGCATGAGGATAGTTTTAATGAAATTTTCAGTCATAAAAGAAAAGATACTTACTCATCTGCAATATGCAAATGGATTTACAAGTAGTAAGTTTATTAACCCGTTACTTCAAAATGTTTACCTCTCTGTTGAAGAGAATGTATTAACAATGCGTACGACTAATTATCAGATAGGATTTTCTGCAACTATCGATGTTGATATGGTTGAGTCTGGTTCTTTAACAGTTAGTTGTAAGAAACTTTTAGATATTATAAAAGAGCTTCCTGAAACTGCTATTGTAGAATTTAACTTTAATGATAACCGATTAAATATTAAATCTGGTAAATCATTATTTAGACTTGCAACAACAGATATTGAAACATTTCCTACGATGGCTCCTATAACTGGAGAGTATTATCTTAAACTATCATCTAAAGATTTAATCAGTTTATTTAAAAGAGTTTCATTCTGTGTTTCTAATGAACATCAGAAAGTTGAATATACTGGAGCCCATTTTAATGTTTACGGAAATTGTTTAGAGGTTTATGCAACAGGACTTCAAAGAGTTGCTATTGCTAACACAATTTTTGATATGAATTTCTCAGATGAGTTCATTGTAAACATTCCTAAAAAAACTGTTACAGAGTTAATGAAAATAATTGAGAACAGAGATATTGTTGAAATATCTACTGATAAGAAACAGATGTCATTTAAATCTGGTAACATAACTGTATACACTAAATTAATAGAAAAATTTGTTAAAGGCGTTTCAAAACTATTTCTAAATGATTATCCTATTCAAGCAAGACTTGAGAAAAAGACTTTTATGGAAACAGCTAAACGTATTGCAACTATAACTGATGAAGATTCTCCTGGGATTTCTTTATCCTTTGAAACAGGAAGATTAACATTATCAAGTTTAGAAACTGAGCATGGACTTGGTAAAGAAACTATTGAAGGTATCGAATATAAAGGCGATCCATTTAATATAATATTTCATGCAAGACTTCTTCAAGAGATATTAAACAATATTGAATCTGACCACTTTCTTCTTGAAATGAGTAGTCATCGTTCACCTGCATTAATTACTCCTGAATCAGATAGATATAGATATTTAATTGTTCCGATCTCAATTGACAAAATATAATGCTTCTTTCTCAGTTAAAGCTATTAAATGTTCGTAATCATTTAAAATTAGATTTAACATTTAGCAAAGAAACTTTATTTATTGGTGCTAATGGGATCGGTAAAAGTTCTATATTAGAATCGATCTATCTTCTTCTATCTATGCGTGGATTTAAGCGTCAACCGCTATCTTCACTTATATCATTTGATGAGAAGTTTTTAAGAGTTGAAGGTATTATGTTTCAACAATCTGATATCAGTGAACAAGAGATAGTTTTAAAATATCATAATAAAAAAACATTAACTATTGATGGAGAGAGTGTTGCTAACTATAACGAGTATTTATACTCTCATTTAGTTAAAGCTTATACTCCTGATCATCTTGGGATATTATCAGTATCTCAAACTGATAGACGCTCCTTTATTGATCGATCAATCTTCTACATAGATATAAATTATATCAATGAACTTAGGTCTTATAATAGATATGTTGATCAAAAGAATGAAGAGATATCTAAAGATAGTTGTGATCAGCTATACATAAATATTTTAAATGAAAAGATTTTTCATCTATCAAACATAATATATAAAAAAAGATTAGCTACAGTTGATAAAATTAACATGGGTTTATCAGCTTACTGTGGCGAAGATTTTAAAGAGTTTTCTAATTATTATCTTCATTATGAAAGTAATAGTTTAGATGATAGCTTATTTGGTAAAGAGATTTATATTAAAAGATCTCTCTATGGATCTCAACGAGATAAGTTTTATATGTATAAAGATAATAAAGCGATTGAAAGATATTCATCCTTTGGACAAAAAAAGATATTTTCATTGTTAGTTATGTTAACTTTAATCAATATGATTGAAGGTGTGCGTGGTGAAGAGGTTATCTGTTTGTTAGATGATTTTGAGTCTGGACTTGATAAAAATAATTCTGAGAAATTAAGAAATATATTATCATGTGGACGACAAACCATATATTCAGGTTTAGACAATGAAAGAAAAGGTTATGAAACTGTTGTAGATATATCAGATTTATAATGATAGTAAAGGGTTTTTTTCTAATATTTTGTGTTTTAATAAAAAAGAGATGATAAATTTTATAAAATCTATTATAATGCCAAGATATGTAATAAAATATATTTAGATAAGTATTTAGTTTATCTTCATGAGGATAGTAATTAATATGTCAGAGAAAACAACAAAAACCGATACGTATAGCGAAAATAGTATTAGGGTACTAGAAGGGCTTCAAGCCGTTCGTCAACGTCCTGGGATGTATATCGGTTCTACTGGATCAAAAGGGCTTCATCACCTCGTTTATGAAGTTATAGATAACTCTATTGATGAGGCTATGGCTGGTCATTGTGATAACATAATGATTATATTACACGTTGATGGATCTGTAACTGTTGAAGATAATGGTCGTGGAATTCCTGTTGGTATGCACCCAACTGCTAAAATACCTACTGTTCAGGTGGTTTTAACTGTTCTACACGCTGGTGGTAAGTTTGATACAGATTCTTACAAAACATCTGGTGGTCTGCATGGTGTTGGTGTATCGGTGGTAAACGCACTATCTGAAACTCTTCAAATAACGGTTAAACGTGAAGGTGGAGTTTATATTCAGAGTTATGAACGTGGTAAACCTGTTACTGAAGTTGTTAAAACTGGTAATACTAATAAAAAAGGTACTAAAGTTACATTTAAACCTGATGGTGAAATTTTTGACACATTAGAGTTTTCATATGATACTTTAGCTCGTAGATTTAGAGAACTATCTTATCTTAATCCTGGTGTTCGTATAACAGTTAAAGATGAAAGGTTTGATAAAGAGAATTCTTTCTTCTCTGAAGGTGGTATAGTTGAGTATCTTCTATATCTTAATAAATCTAAAGAACTTGTTTTTGATAACCCTATACATATATCTGGCGAAAGCAATGGAATTATGGTTGAGCTTGCAGTTATATATAACGACTCATATCAAGAATCTATCTATTCATTCGTTAACAACATTAACACTGAAGAGGGTGGAACACATGAAGCAGGTTTTAAAGCCTCTTTCACTAAAGCTTTCAACAACTACGTTTCTAAAAATAACCTTATAAAAGATAACAACTTAACTGGTGATGATATTCGTGAAGGTATGTCTACTATCCTATCAGTTAAAATGGTTGATCCTGTATTTGAAGGACAAACAAAAACTAAACTTGGTTCTAACATCGCAAAATCTGCTGTTGAGGCGGTTATTGGTGCATCTCTACAAGATTATATGGAAGAGAACGGTGTTATTGTTCGTAAAATATTAGAGAAAGCTATTCAAGCTTATCATGCAAGAGAAGCTGCTCGTCGTGCGAAAGAACTTACAAGACGTAAATCTGCTCTTGAAGGAACTTCACTACCTGGTAAACTTGCTGATTGTCATGAAAAAGATCCTGCTAAAACTGAAGTATTTATAGTGGAAGGGGACTCGGCTGGTGGTTCTGCTAAACAAGGTAGAGATTCTGATTATCAAGCTATCCTTCCTTTAAGAGGTAAAATCTTAAATGTTGAGAAAGCTCGTTTAGATAAAATCTTATCAAGTCAAGAGATTAGAAATTTAATAACTGCACTAGGTGTTGGTATCGGTAAAGAAGGATTTAATCCTGAAAAACTTAGATATCATAAAATAATAATCATGACCGATGCCGATGTTGATGGAGCTCACATATCAACACTAATCCTTACTTTCTTCTTTAGATACATGAGAGAACTTATTGATAGAGGATACATATACATCGCAAACCCTCCATTATATAAAGTTAAAAAAGGTAAAACAGATCGTTTTATACAAAATGATGATGAATTAGAAAGTTTTCTTCTATCATCTGGTTTATCTGATTTCACTTTAAACAATTTAGATAAAAAGAAATTAAAAAATGTTTTCTCTCTAGTAACTCAATATCAAAAAATGGCTCACAAATATATGAGAAAAGGTTATAGTGATGCAATGGTTAAAACATTTGCAACATATCCTGATCTCACAGCTGAATCTCTTGCTGATAAAGGGTATGTTGAAAAACTTTTAACACACCTTCAATCTATTGGTGCATTTGAAAAAGGTATTGATCAAAAAGTTGTACATAACGAAGAATTTAATAGATTTAACATTAAGTTTATATTAAATAGTGATGAATCATTTATAGATACTAATCTTCTTTCAACACCAGAAATTAAAGAGTTGCGTAGAAAAGCATCGTTCTTTACAGATATCGGTGATGCACCTTACGTTGTGTCATTAAAAGATGATGAACAAGTTACATTTGAAACATTAGCTGAGATGGTTGCATTTGTTGATGCTAAATCTCGTAAAGGTCTTGAAATCTCTAGATTTAAAGGTCTGGGGGAGATGGATGCTGAACAGCTATGGGATACAACTATGGATCCAACAACTCGTAGTTTATATAAAATTACTATTGATGATGGAGAAACAGCTGATGAACTTTTCTCATTACTGATGGGAGATACTGTTGCACCTAGACGTGAATTTATTGAACAAAATGCGTTAAATGTCCGTAACTTAGATATTTAATTTTTTCATCATCATGCTATCGTTACTTTTCAATTAGGAGATATAAATTGTGGATAATAAACATATACTAGAAATAAGTATTGAAGAAACATTAAAAAATAGTTATCTAGATTACGCTATGAGTGTTATAGCAGGGCGAGCCTTGCCTGATGTTCGTGACGGGCTTAAACCTGTTCACCGTCGTGTTCTATATATTATGAATGAAATGGGTCTTCAATTTAATAAACCGAATAAAAAATCAGCTAGAGTTGTCGGGGATGTGATGGGTAAACTTCACCCTCATGGTGACACAGCTATCTATGACGCACTTGTACGTTTAGCACAAGATTTCTCTATGCGTTACCCTCTTGCTATCGGACAAGGTAACTTTGGGTCGATCGATGGAGATTCTCCTGCTGCAATGCGTTATACTGAAACTCGTATGGCAAAGATCACTAGTGATCTTATGGCAGATATTGATTCTGATACAGTTGATTTTATTCCAAGTTACGATGGATCTATGGAAGAGCCAGTTGTTTTTCCAACTAGAATACCTAACCTACTTATAAACGGTATATCTGGTATCGCTGTTGGTATGGCAACAAACATTCCTCCACATAACCTAACTGAAGTTATGGATGCTCTTTTATTTCTTGTTGATAATCCTGAAGGAACAATTGACGATATATGTGAAATAATCAAAGGGCCTGATTTTCCTACTTCTGCTATCGTTATGGGTAGAGGAGAGGTTATTCAAGCGTTTAAAACTGGTAGAGGATCTGTAAAAGTTAGAGCTAGAACTGAAATTATCGAACTTAAAAAAGGTGGTAAAGAGCAGATAATCATAACTGAAATTCCTTACCAAGTTAATAAAGCTTCGTTAGTTGAAAAGATAGCTGAACTTGTTAATGCTAAGAAAATGGTTGGTATTACTGATATTCGTGATACATCAAATAGAAAAGGTATTAAAATATTAATAGATGTTCGTAGAGGAGAGTCTGCTGAGGTTATCCTTAATAGACTATACAAATTCACTGCCTTAGAATCTACATTTAGTTATAATATGGTAGCGTTAGTTAACGGTAAGCCTCAAGTATTAGGTTTAATGCCGATATTACAGGCGTTTTTAGCCCATAGAGTAGATGTTGTTACTCGTAGAACAAAATACTTGTTAAGAAAAACTCTTGAGCGTATGCACCTTGTTGAAGGTTTAAAAATAGCTGTAGAAAATATCGATGCTATTGTAGAATTAATTAAATCATCTCCTGATACTGCAACTGCTAAGAAAAATTTAATATCTAAATATGAGTTATCTGATATTCAAGCTCAAGCAGTACTTGATATGAGACTTGCTAAAATCACTGGACTTGAAATTGATAAACTTATGGAAGAGTATGCAAGATTATTAAAGGATATAGATTATTATAACTCACTACTTGATTCTAAAAAGAAACTTATGAATATGATTCGTAATGAGCTTGAAGAAGTTAAAACAGTTTATGGTGATGTTCGTAAAACAGAGATATCAAATGAAATAACTGGTTTCAATATGGAAGATCTTATTCCTAATGATGAAACTATCGTTACTATTACTCATAACGGATATATTAAACGTACATTGCTATCGAACTTCACTGCACAAAAACGTGGTGGTAAAGGTAAAACTGGGGCATCATCTAAAGGTGAGGATTTTGTTGAACAGTTAATTCCTACTACTAACCACTGCTTACAGATGTTCTTTACTAATAGAGGAAAAGTGCATTTCTTAAAAGTTTATCAAGTGCCTGAACAAAATAGAGATAGTAAAGGTAGACATATATCTAACCTATTAACATTGGATCTTGATGAGAAGATTGCTTCTATCTTGACTGTTTCAGATGATGATAATACTAAATGTATATTCTTTGGAACAAAACAAGGTGTTGTTAAACGTGTGTTAGTTTCTGACTTTAAATCTAGTAGATCAGGAATGATAGCTCTTAAATTAAGAGAAGATGATGAAATTGTATCAACACTATTAACTTCTCAAGATGATGATATATTTATTACAACTAGCCAGGGTAAAGCAATTAGATTTAATATATCTGAAGTTAGAACAATGGGTAGAACTGCAACTGGTGTTCGTGGGATTTCTCTGAACGCTGATGATTTTGTTGTATCGTTAGAAGTTATTAAAACTGAATCACAAATCTTTGCTGTGACTACTGCTGGACGTGGAAAATCTACTCCTGTTGATGAATACAGAGTTCAATCTCGTGGTGGTAAAGGTGTTATCTTAATGAAACTTGATAAAGGCAGTACTGTTGTTGGTGCTAAACAAGTTACTATGGATCACGATATTATGCTTATTACGAAAAGTGGTAAAATAATAAGAACATCAGTATCTAAAATTAGATTAACATTGAGTAGAGGTGCTAAAGGTGTTTCTATAATGAATACATCTGGCGATGAGATTATTTCATTAGCTGTTGTATCATCTGATATAAATGATGATGAAGAGTTTTTAGAAAGTTAATAACTAGGTTACCTTATGATAACGTATAGTTTTTATATATGTTAAAATAATCGTAGCCTTATAGTAGATATCAATATTTTGCGGAGGAGTCTATGTCTTTATTATTAGACGGGAAAGTAGTTTCAGCGAGTATTCGAGAGCAATTAAAACAATCAGTTGTTGGTTGTAAAGAGAAGTATGGTCGTGTTCCTGGTATCGCTGTTATTATTGCAGGAGATGATCCAGCATCACATGTTTATGTGTCATCTAAAGAGAAAGCTGCATCTGATATTGGATTTCATTCTATAGTTGATAGAGTTTCTGATACTATCACTACTGATGAACTTTTAGCATTGATTGATAAATATAATAAAGACGAAAAGATCGATGGGATTTTAGTACAACTTCCTGTTCCTAAAGGTGTTGACGATAAAAAGATTTTACGTGCAATTGATCCAACTAAAGATGTTGATGGTTTTCATCCATTCAATGTTGGGTTATTAAATATCGGTGAAGATACTTTAATAAGTTGTACGCCTGCTGGAATTATGGAAATTCTAAAACATTACAATATTGATACTGCTGGAAAAGATTGTGTTATTATCGGCAGAAGCAATATAGTTGGAAAACCGATGGCTGCGATGATGATTAAAGCTAATGCTACAGTTACTGTTTGTCATTCTAAGACAAAAGATATTGAAAAGAAATGTAGTGAAGCAGATATATTAGTTGCTGCAATCGGAATGCCTAAATTTGTCAAAGCCTCTTTTATTAAAAAAGGAGCTGTTGTTATTGATGTTGGTATGAACAGAGATGAGAATAACAAACTTTGTGGTGATGTTGATTATGAAGATGTGAAAGATATTGTTTCAGCTATTACGCCAGTTCCTGGTGGAGTTGGGCCAATGACAATCACAATGCTTATGTCGAACACGCTTAAATCATTCATGCTTAGAATGGATAGATAAGTTATTGTGATTCATATAGAATTTTATTATATTTAATTTTAAAGTTAACTAATTGTTTGATTGGTTAACTTTTTTAGTAATTACAGATATTATGGTGATAACGGTTATTAAGTTTATGAGTAGAATATAAAGTGAGAATATATAGTATATGAGTAAAGAAAATCAATTGAATAATGTTGATAAAGAAACGACTAGTAATTGTAATAGTCGTGTTAATAGTAACAGCAATATTAATAGCGACAGTATTAATAGTCGTGTTAATGGTAATTGCAATAGCAATAGCAATAGTCGTGTTAATAGTATGAGCAATATTAATAAAGAAACGATCGTTGCACCGATAACTGTTGTGCTAACTTCTCCTGTCATAGTGGTGCGTATTTCAGGCGTAGAGGCGATTAAGACATTCAACCTTATACAGGATAGAAAAGGTATGTCAATCGCATCTATAGAGCCAAATAAGGTGTATTTTGCTAAGTTTATATCTTTATATGATGGGTTTTGTGATGATGTTTTAGTAACATATTTTAAAGCACCATATTCATATACTGGCGAAGATGTAGTTGAGATATCATTTCATGGTAATCCTATCCTTATCGCATCTGCTTTAAGATCTTTTTATGATCTAGGGTTTAGAGATGCTAGAAATGGTGAGTTTACTATGCGAGCATTCTTGAATGATAAAATATCATTGAATGAAGCTGAAGCTATACAAGAATTCATTTCATCAGATTCAGATATATC
The DNA here is from genome assembly GCA_947041165.1 of uncultured Deferribacteraceae bacterium. GTDB lineage: Bacteria > Chrysiogenota > Deferribacteres > Deferribacterales > Mucispirillaceae > CAMQYB01. Next base: position 38,068 of record CAMRCY010000016.1, read on the forward strand.
ATTACGATATGCTTATGAACAGATGAATGGTTCTGTTGGTGTTTTGTTTGACAGTTTTAAATCTGAACTACTTAACTGTAAAGCTATATTAGAAGCTGATATTGATTTTGCTGAAGATACAGATATTTCTAGTATTTATGCTAGATTGCTCATGATAGTTAATCCGTTATTAGCTCAGATTGAGGAGCTTTTAATATCTTATAAATCATTAAGATCTATTAGTAATGATGTTAACTTAGTTATTGTTGGTAAGCCGAATGTAGGAAAATCATCTCTACTTAATAAACTTTTAGATAGCAATAGAGCGATCGTTTCATCTGTTGCAGGCACTACAAGAGATTTTATTAGTGAAAGGTTTTTGATATCTGGAATACCAGTAACAGTTACAGATACAGCAGGGATCAGAGAATCAACTGATGAAATTGAAAGTATAGGTATATCGAAATCATTAGAAGTTGTTAGTAAAGCTGACATTGTTTTGATATTGTTTGATCTTAATGATGGTGATTTATCTATTCTTGATGACAAAAACATTGATACAATTATAAACTCTAGTAATGGCAATAAGGTTATTAAGGTTGGTAATAAGAGCGATTTAGAACATAGTATCGATCTATTAAAGTTTGATATAGTTATATCATCTAAGACTGGTGAAGGTATTGACAAACTATTGTTATTGATTAAAGAGATTGTTTCAAGCAGTAGAGATATTAAACCTAACTCTATCGGCATTGTGTCAGAAAGACATGCTATGTTATTAGATAGCGTTAAGCTTTCGCTTGAGTCTGTAGTTAACAATATTAGTAATAGCTTTCCAGAGGATATGATCATATTAGATTTAAATGAGTCTATTAGAAAGATAGAAGATATCACTGGTGAGAACTATACAGAGGATGTTCTCTCGATTATCTTTAATAAGTTTTGTATCGGGAAGTAGGTTTGTGGACTTTATATTTTGAAGATTGACTGCACATTATTGTGATGCTAGGTTGTATTAGTTAACTTTATAGCTAGATATGTTTCACGTGAAACATTGATATTATGTAGATGTGTTAAAGTTATAAATTATTTGGTGTGGTTAAGTTGTATCTATTCTTATAAACTACAAGTGTTGTTAAATGTTTCACGTGAAACATTGTGATGATTGGTTGTCATAAAAGAATGTCATCAGTTTCGGCAGTATTTAAAATTGATACCTAAGAAAGTTTTATTATATTATGGTTGTGTTTCACGTGAAACATAATAGCGATAACTTGATGTGAAGTGTTCTTGATTGTATTGGGACAATCTAAAGCTAGTGACTTAGATAGTTCGGTGTTTTTGCAGGGTAGTCATGTTTCACGTGAAACATAATTGTTATACTGTTGGGTTTGTGATCGTTAAGTAGTGCTGTGTTTATTAAGCAGTATTATGTTTATTAGTAGTGCAGTTATTGAGTGGCATTATAGTGTTAGTGTTAGGTTGTAAGTACTATGTTGATTGGTAGTGCAGTTATTAAGTAATATTATAGTTATTAAATAGTGTTATGTCCATTAGTGGTGACTAGACTATTTTATATAATTATAACTATGCAGGATAAATATTTGTTAGTTGTTTTATGTTTGTTTAGAAAACATATGTTTCACGTGAAACATTATGTGTGTAGTTTGTAAATAGAGGTTCCTAAAAATGTTTAAGAAGTATGATGTAATAGTTATTGGTGCAGGGCATGCAGGTTGTGAAGCAGCATTAGCATCGGCACGCATGGGTGCAAGTACATTGCTATTAACTATATCTATTGAGAGTGTTGCGTTAATGCCATGTAATCCAGCGATAGGTGGGATAGGTAAAGGTAATCTAGTTAAAGATATGGACGCCTTAGGTGGCGAAATGGGATTGAATATAGATGCAACTGGGATACAGTTTAGAATATTAAACAGAAGTAAAGGCGTAGCTGTGAGAGCAACAAGAGCTCAAGCTGATAAGTATCTTTATAAAGATAGAATGCTTACAACAATATTTGATACACCGAACCTAGACTTAAAGCAAGGGATTGTTACAGATATTAATGTTAATAATAATGAAGTGGAGTCAGTAAGCGTTGCATCAGGTGAACAGTATTTCTGTAAGAAGATAGTTGTTACAGCAGGGACTTTTATCGATGGTCATATATATATCGGCAGTATGAGAATGTCTGCAGGCAGAATGTATGAACCTGCAAGTGTTGCTTTAGGAGAGTCGTTAACTAAGCTTGGTTTAAATCATTTCAAGATGAAAACAGATACGCCTGCAAGGATTAGGTTTGATTCTATAGATATCAGTGGACTAGAAGTTCTATCATCTGACAGTGGAGATATAACATTTTCTGGAGAGGGAGTTAAGAATAATCTAAAGAATATAGATTGTTATCTAACATATACTAACGAGGAAACTTGTAGAATAGTTGCTGATAATATTAAAACATCACAATTATATAGTGGAGAGATCGCTGTAAAAGGCCCGAGATATTGTCCATCTATTGAAGATAAGATCAAAAACTTTCCAGAGAAAACCTCTCACAATATAGTTATAGAGCCTGAAAGTTTAGATATGTTTGAGTGTCATATTAATGGTATGTCAACATCTCTTCCATATGATATACAAGTTGCAGCTTATAGATCTATTAAAGGATTAGAAAATGCTGTATTTACAAGACCAGCATATGCGATAGAGTATAATGTTTACGATCCGAAAGATTTGTATTACTCATATGAATCAAAGAAAGTAAAAGGATTATACCTTGCAGGACAGCTTAATGGAACATCAGGATATGAAGAGGCAGCTGTACAAGGTTTCATGGCAGGGGTTAATGCTGTTCTATCTATTGATAAGAAAGAACCTTTAATCTTAGGCAGAGATGAAAGTTATATCGGTGTTCTAGGTGATGATATAATGAGTAAAGGTGTTGATGAGCCTTATAGAATGTTTACATCAAGAGGCGAGTATAGACTTCTATTAAGGGAAGATAGAGCAGAGGTTCGGTTGTTAGGATATGGATATAAGCTTGGACTTATCGGTAAACAAAGATATGATAGGTTTTTAAATGATAGAGAGTTAATAGATTTAGAGATAAAAAGACTTATTAAGTTAAAGGATAAAGATAAAAACATATCGTATCATGATCTATTAAAAAGACCTGAAGTGCTATATAGAGATATGATTAAAGAGAGTGGTATTGATGCTGGAAATCTATCTGAAAAGTTGATAGATCAATTAGAGGTAGAGATTAAGTATAAAGGGTATATAGATAAAGAGCAGAAAGAAGTTGAGAAAGCAAGTATCTATGATGATATTTTAGTGCCTAATTCTATAAATTATAAATCTATTCCAGGGCTTAGATTAGAGTATGCAGAGAAGATTGCTTTATTACAACCTAAGAGTTTAAAAGAGATAAGAAGTGTTCCAGGGATTTCTCCATCTGCAATATCGGTTATAGCAATTGAGATATCAAAGATAGCGAAAGAAAATAATACTTAAATTCAAGTTTGTAGTGCTTTAGTTAGATAGATCGGTTTATAGTCGAAATATAGATAAAAGATTAAAATAGTATTATGATCTTTGTTATGTATTAAAGAAGTTTATATATAATAGTTGATTAAAGTATAGTATTAAGTTTGATATGTAAATGTAAGGAATTATGAAATGGTAAATAAAGATATATATGATGTTATAGTTGTTGGTGCAGGTCATGCAGGTTGTGAGGCAGCATTAGCTTCAGCTAGACGTGGTTTTAATACAATGCTTATAACAATATCGATCGATAAGATGGCGTATATGAGCTGTAACCCTGCGATAGGTGGATTAGCTAAAGGCTCATTAGTTAAAGACCTAGACGCCTTAGGTGGCGAAATGGGTAAGAATATAGATGCAACATTTATACAATTTCAACTACTAAACGAGAGTAAAGGAGTTGCAGCAAGAAGTTCTAGAGCACAAGCCGATAAGCGTAAATATTCAGAGCGAATGAAGAAGAGTATGTTTAGTCAATCTAACCTAACTGTTAAGCAAGCGATTGTTTCAGATATATTGGTTAATGATAAAGTTGTATATGGAGTAAGAGCTGTATCTGGTGAAGAGTATCATTCAAGTAAGGTTGTGGTTACGACTGGTACATTTTTGAATGGAAAGATATTTGTTGGTGATAAGAGTTATGAAGGTGGAAGGATGAATGACATATCATCAACACATTTAGTTAGTTCGTTAACATCACTAGGTTTCGAGCCTATAAGATTAAAGACAGGAACGCCTGCAAGGGTTGATAAGCGAAGTATAGATTTTGATAAAGTACAAGCATATAAGAAAGAAACTACAAGAAAAGGATTTTCATTTGAAACAGATATATTGGATGATGATAAGATAGATTGTTTCATAACATACACTTCTGAGATAACACATAAGGTTGTTAGGGATAACACACATAGATCGTTATATTTCAATAATAAAGATAAGGCTTTAGGTCCTAGATATTGTCCATCTATGGAGGATAAGGTATCTAAGTTTCCAGATAGGGAGCGTCATTTAATTGTTTTAGAGGAAGAAGGGATCGGCAGCAATGAGATATATATTAATGGGTTCTCATCATCACTTCCGATAGATGCACAACTTGCGGCATATAGAACTATTATCGGATTAGAGCGAGCAGAGTTTATTAGGCCAGCATATGCGATAGAGTATATAGCATATCAGCCAACAATATTGAAGAAGAGTTACGAAACAAAGTTAATAGATGGATTATATTTTGCAGGACAGATTAATGGAACATCAGGATATGAAGAGGCAGCAGTTCAAGGATTTATGGCAGCGGTTAATGCCACATTATCGATTGAAGGTAAAGAGCCGTTTATACTTCAAAGGGATGAAAGTTATATAGGTGTTATGACAGATGATTTAACGACTATCGGTGTTGATGAGCCATACAGGATATTTTCATCAAGGGCTGAGCATCGGATGAGATTAAGAGAGGATAATGCTGAGGCTCGGTTATTAAAATATGGTAAAGATTTAGGGTTAATAACAGATAAAAGGTATAGCAGGTTTTTGGATGATTGTGTTGTTGTGAGTAATACAATTGAGAAGTTAAAGGATACTAAAATAAGGATATCAGATAAGAATATAGTTGATATAATATCTAAATATAATATAATACTTAGTGAGAGTGTGACGGCGTATGATTTCTTAAAACGTCCTGAGGCAAGCTACGCTATTTTGGAAGAGATGAACTTAGTTGATCCGATAGATGCGAAGCTTAAAGAACAGGTTTGGATAGAGATATTTTATGAAGGATACATTAAGAAAGAGGAGCAAGAAATTGCTAAATCTAATAAGTTAGAGTTTATACGCATTCCACAGAGTATAGATTATGGTTCAGTTTCAGGATTAAGGTTAGAGCAGGTTGAAAAGTTAAAGAGGATAGTTCCTGAAAATTTAGGACAAGCTTTACGAATTCCTGGAATGACACATAATGCAATATCGATGTTAGAGATCGCTATAGAGAAGATTAAAAAAAGTATAATATAGGAAGTACACAGTTTGATAGTAGGTAAAGATATATATGTTGATGATGGTATAGTAGAGAAGTTAGAATTGTTTTATGAATTGCATAAAAACGCTACACTTAATCTTACTAATATTAAGGATAGAGATGAGTTTTATTGCAAGCATTATTTAGATAGTGTTTATTTATTTCATTTAGCAGAGATTGCAAAGTCTGTTAGATATTTTAAAGCAAGTGATAAGTTGGCAGATGTAGGATCAGGTGGTGGTTTCCCAGGGATAGTAATAGCTATATGTTACCCTGAAATGAAGGTTACATTGATTGAGTCTACACGCAAGAAGTGTGACTTCCTAAAAGATGCTGTATCTAAATTAGATCTAAAGAATGTTACAGTAATAAATGACCGAGTAGAAAACCTTGAGGGTTTTAAGTTTAATTATGTAACAGCTCGTGGTGTTGCAAAGGTTGATAAAGTTCTAAAGCAAACAGCGAATGTTTTAGGAAAGAAGTTTAAGATTATTTTATATAAAGGTGAGATGCTAGAAGAAGAGTTAAAAGATGCGTCAGGCACTATAAATCACAGAGGGTTAGATATTGAAATTACCAGGATTGAAGAGATTTTTAAACGTAGTTATTGTATTATTAGTGGGGATATCAATAAGTAGTTGTGCGAGCGTTTCATCTCAAAGAGATTCTTTTGATATATATAAATATGTTAATCAAGAGTTGAAAACAGATGATATTGTTAAGCTAAGGTTTTATGCTGCAGGCAATGATAGCAGTGTAGCTAATTCTGCAACATTATTTTTAGGTTACTACTATTTAATAAGTGGTGATAGAGCATACGCTAAATTTTTATTTGAAAAAGTTAATCTAAATGAAATAGCTGATGAAGATATAAGAATGTTTTATGATCTATGGTTATACGATTTGCTTGTTGAAGTAAAAGATAGAAATAGAGCAAAAAGAATTGCCAATAGATTGAAGAATAGAGAGATGACAGTTCAGTATCAAAGTGTTTTAGAAAGTTATTGCGATCAGCTTAATGTAAAGCTTAAAGATGGTGAATCTCCTATTAGATGTATAGATGATAGACTTAGGATTAAATCGTTAAAAAATATAAATAAAATCAATACAAATATAAAGAACATAGAAGATGGAATAGTTAATATGGATCAGAGCACAGGTATTCCATTGATCGTTCCAGATAGTGCTATCAACAATAGAGAGATGAGTGGCAGTAATGATATCAGTATTATTGATGAGAGTAACAAGAAGCAAGAAGAGAGAAGTTATGTGCGTTCTGTTGATGAAAATGTAGTGATAAATATTATTGATTCAAACATAGAAAATCAACATGTTAAAGGTATGATATATAATATGCAAACGCTCGGATCAAAATATACAATCAAAACTGTTGATAGAGATTATGTGATAGAAGAAGATAATGAAGTGTTAATTAATCTTGATAATAGAACTATTTTAGTTAACGGTAATTATGTCAATTTTAATACTTCATTTAATCAGTTATTAGATATGACTGCAACCTTGTCGGTCTTTGATAGGAATGCAGAGGTGTTGATTACTGTTTCAAACGATAAACAAGATGAAGCAAGATATATGCAAGAACTGTTAGCAAACATGAATATTAGAGCGGAGATATATGTTGCAAGTAATGGTTCAACAGATCTACAAAACTATCTACAAAATTATTATGAAACAAATGAAGAGAAGAGTATCGTAAATGTTATCATAAGTGATGATGATCAGCTGGAAACTATTCTTCCGATTGTAAGATATACACAGACAGATGATAACCTGCATAAAGTTGTGGTTGTAACAAGTTCGTTAAGTTCGTTAAGTTATAATGATGATTATAAAGTATATTTTAAGAAGATACACATTGTTACACCAAACCTATATATTATTGATGACAAGATCGGATTGTTGTCAGAGAAGTATAATGCATTTTTCGGTGAAGAGATGAGTTATAGCAGTATGATAGGTTACGATATGATAGAGTTTATAACTAGTAATATAAATGATGTACAGGGAAAATATTTAACAAATATAGTTAACATAGAAAATAATAATACAGTTAGATATCCTAAAAAATATTATATCAATTTGAACTATAAATTAAGAGAGATAAGGTAAACAATGACCAATTTATTTAGAATAAGTTTTACGAGATTAATGGTACTCCTTTCTCTCTTTATAACTATTAGTTGTGCGAAGAATAAAGAACTCGTTTCATACGATGAAAGTTCGTTAACACATCTGTTAAGTGATGAACATAATTTAGAAGATCTTGAAAGCAGTATTGAAATTACAGAGTCGAATGAGCTGTTATTATTAGTTCCAGATATTAGTCTTTACTCGTCAATAGTTGAGGGTAGAGAGAATATTACAGAGTATGAATATTTTTATGAGATGAAAGAGTTTAATGTTCCGATAGTTATGACACCAAGAGTTCAACGCTATATAAAATACTTTACTGAGAAAATACCAAAAGTAACACAGAAATGGTTAGATAGAGCAAATAAATATATGTATGTAGTAGAAGATGTTTTTCTAGAAGCAGAGCTACCATCAGATTTAGTAGCTTTAGCCTTTACAGAGTCGGGATTTAACAATCATGCTATTTCACGAGTAGGTGCAACAGGAATGTGGCAGTTTATGCCAAGCACTGGTAGAATGTATGGAATGAAGAACGATTTTTGGGTTGATGAGCGAAGAGATTTTGAGATTTCAAGTAGATCAGCAGCGAGGTTTTTAAGCGATCTTTATAAAAGGTTTGATGATTGGTTCTTAGCATTAGCAGCTTATAATGCAGGGCCAGGAAGAATACATCGTGCATCAGTAAAACATAAAACAGATGACTTCTTTAAGATTGCAAGCACAAGAACTTTAGCGCTTGAAACAAGAGATTATGTACCAAAGTTTATTGCATTATTAATCATTTATAAAAACTATCTTAAATTTGGTTTTGAAGCTCCTAAAAGCACTCCATTATTTTTCTCTAAAATAGATATAAATTCACAAGTTAATTTGTTTTGGTTATCTGAGAAATTAAATATTAAATTTGAAGATCTCATAGAGTTGAATCCATCATTAAAAGTAGGTATAACACCACCTGTTAAAACATATTCATTAAGAGTTCCTTATGGAAGAGGTAATGAGGTTCTTGATCTATTAAGCAAGACAGATAAGGCTGAGAGATTGCAATACACCCTTGTTAATGTTAAAGGTGGAGCAAATATTAAAAAGCTAGCAAAAAAATATGGTGTAAGTTTATCAAGATTAAAAGATATAAATTGTCTTGATGGAAATACAGTTTTACAAAGTAAACCGTTATTACTTCCAATAAGTAAATATTCAGATAAAGATATGGATAAAGGTATATCAAAATTATTAAACAAATATACCCCAAAATATTATGTTGTCAGAAGTGGTGATACTTTTATCGCAATCGCACATAAACATGGAATGAAAACTACATCATTAAAACGCCTTAACCCTAGAATAGGTAATGTGCATAAATTGCGTATAGGACAAAAAATAGTTATCAAAAGTAGATAATTGTAAAAACAGATAAAAAGATGTTGTTTACACATATATATGGAAAGCGTTGTTAGATATAGATAATTTAATGGATAGGTAAGTTAATTACATTTTAAATAAGTGTCGATAGAATTGATATTGTATTGAACCGATATACAGAAAGTGTTGTTAGATATAGATAATTTAATGGCTGGGTAAGTCAATTATATTTTAAATAAGTGTAGATAGAATTGATATTGTATTGAACCGATATACGGAAAGTGTTGTTAGATATAGATAATTTAATAGCTGGGTAAGTTAATTACATTTTAAATAAGTGTCGATAGAATTGATATTGTATTGAACC
>CAMRCY010000017.1 GCA_947041165.1 uncultured Deferribacteraceae bacterium
GAGCTCTAGAAAATGTAGCTTCACTCACTGTTAATTCTTTGATAGCATCACTTATAATTGCTTTACTATATGTTTCATAATCAACTGCTGTATCATCATTTATATCAGTTTTATCGTGACTTATATTAGCTTTATCAACTCCTTTGATATCTTCTTTTATTGGATTAATCAAATCTTTAGAAAACTCTTTCTCCCATTTATCTTTTAGATCATCTTTAGTTAAATCATGAGTTTTATTATCTCTACTTTGGAGTGTCGCTCTATCTTTCAGCTCTTCCTCTGATAGATCTTTATGAGTTTCTTTGAGTGTTGTTAATGTCTCTTGAATTTCTACTGATCGTTTAGAGAATGCTTTAATTGCTTCTTCATCAACTCCTGATATTTCGAACTTGTTATCATAGTTATCAACTTTATATCCTAAATTTTGGATGTTTAAAGCGAGTTCATTTTGATAGATGTTATTGATTAATTTTTGATTTCTAAAGATTAGTTCATTTGATATAGCTTTAAAATCTTTGTTTTTAGTTTGAGTAATATTTAGGATTACAGAATGAGTATGTAGTTGAGGATCATTACTTCTACTTGTGGAATGAACGAATGTTCCAACAACCATATTATCTGATTTCACTTTGAATAATGATTTAGTTTTGCGATCGAACTCTCTATATTGGATTAAATTTTTCTCAACATAATCTAGAGCTTTTATAACTGCTTGATTGTGTGCATCGATTACGGCTTCATCACCTAGATGCAGAGCTACTATTGATACTGATTTAGGAGCAGAGAACACGAGATCAATGCCTGCACGATGTTCTTTATTCACTCCTGCTTGTACGAGTATTTTATCGGACTTAGTATCATGCCCTGCTAGTAGTGCTTTAAAATCTTCGGCTTTAACAGCCCCTGATAAGTTGAGTTCTTGAGCGAGCGATCCTTGCCATAGAGAGTTCTCACTTTCATCATTAGGAGAGGTTATCGGATCACTCTCATAGTAGTATGAACTTGCTTGCGACGCTGACACTAACCTTGCTAAAGCCATATATGTTTCTCCAAAATAAAAAATTGTAAAAAGTCAGAACTAACTTTTTCAAGCTGTACTAACTAATTATATTAATTACTACGAGAGGTGTAACATTTTGGTATTTATAGGATTTTATGAATATATATGATTGTTTGATTGGATGTGAAAAGACTTTGAAGGATTAATGAAATATAGTAATATAATAATATGTAGGTTTTATAGTATGAGGTTCTATCTCTTCAGATATTAATCTTACAACTACTGGAGGAGAAAAACATGTCTAAAGATAGTAAGGTTTCTAATCAATTAGGGAATGTCACCAGTATAGACCCTACTAAAACAAAAGCAGTTTTCGACAGTCGGTATAGTTCATATGAAATAATTATAGGTAAAGATGACACTAGTACAATAAACGAACCCATTACTTATAATTCCTTAGTTGTATTTAGTGACCCCGTTTCGATATCTGTGAAAAGCAATGACAATAAGTTGGTTTTCAATAATAAAGTAATCATTAAAAATATTGTTTTCGAAAAAGAAGTGACATTTGAAGATATAATTTTTGAACACGAAGTATTGTTTGAAAATATAACTTTTAATATGAAAGTAACTTTTAAAAAAGTTGTGTTTAAAAAAGGTGTAGATTTTAAAAGCACTATATTCAAGAATGCTGATTTTGATTTTGTTGTATTTAATGGTGAAGCAGATTTTAAAAAAGCAACGTTTAATAATGATATCTCTTTTAAATACACTACGTTTAAAGAAAGAGGAGCTTTTGCAGAAATAACATTAATTGAAAATATATCATTTGAGTGTCTTGTACTAAATGACAAATCACACATATATTTTAGAAATACTACAGAAAAAATAGATACTGGACTGTATAAAAACAAGAAAATATCAATTCGTGATACAGTTATCAATGGTCGTATTGACTTTAACAATAACAAGATTGGAATAATTGACCTAAGAGGGTCTGTTGTTATTGGATCTGGAACTATCAATATGATTGATTTTAATCCCAAGTGTGAAAACCATCAAACAGCAACAGTGCTCAAAAATGAAGCAATTAAAAGAAATGATATTATAAAAGCTCTTGAATATAAAGCTGAAGAAAAAAATCTCTATGCTAAAGCATTAAAACATCATGCTAAAGAAAAGATTAAATCTATTTTTAAAAAAACAAATCAACTAGCTGATAAAAACACATCTAATTTCAAGGGAGTTCAATGGATATCTGAAATACTATCTATTTTGTTAAGCAGAGTATCAAATAATCATGGTCAGAATTGGGGACAAGCACTTATTGTTACATTTTTTGTTGGGCTCATTTTTTTCTTATTATTTTATTTAGTATATATTACTAGCATGCCAATTAATCCTCAAGAAACTATTGCATCACTTAATATCTCTTTACCTCTATACTTCAAAAATTTCTTCCATATATTTTCAGATCCTACAGTAACAGCTACTAAAGCGATAAACATTAAACTGAATATGTTTTTTCCTGAATTCTTTAAATACCTTATACCAACAGATTACAAGCTCTTAGTTAAATTTATGGATAACTCACAAGTACATTCAGGGTTAAAGTCTCTAGGAGCATCTATTTATATTGCAGGTAAAGTTTGGATTGCTTATGGCGTATTTGAAATAATTGAAGCATTTAGAAAGTTTAATAAGATAAGTTAAATTTTATATTTTTGATATTTACATACAATTTTCAAAGGATAGATTAACCTCTATCCTTTTTATTTTGGAGAAAAATGAATCTTAATATCATCTTTTCGTTACTCCAATATGAAAAATTGTAAAAAGTCAGAACTAACTTTTTGAAAAAACTAACCTAATTACATTAATGATTATATAAGATAACTATTAAAGGAGTCTCTTAAATAACCACTTATCAATATATATGGGTATCACAAAGTGATACAAAAGGCTTTAAACTGATAATATTATATAGTAATATAATTATATGTAAGTTCTATACTATAAGGTTATCCATATAAAGGCAGGTAAAAATTGAATAACAATTTGTTTTCTAATCTTAAGAATACTCTAAAAATGGTGGAAGGAGCATATAAAAAACTTAAATCTGATTTTCACTATGACAGGAGGATGTTATTTGTAAAGAAGAGAATAGCTGTTTTAGAAAGTGATCGAGAATTATTTAGTACAACGCTTACTAAAATAGCTGAAAATCTAACAAACCAAAACTCTGAATATTTTAAAGATTTGATATCGCAAATAGATTTTAAAATACTGCCTAAAAAATTTATATCAATAAGTCCTCAGAAAACAACGCCAAAATATAATAAAAAATCAAAGGTAATACAAAGCTCTACTGACAACAAACAAACAATATCTAAAGTTATTTTTTTTATAGATATGCCAATTGAATTATTTATCATTGATTATTTATGGACTATTTTACTCGGGAAAATAGCTAATGAAACAGCAAATACTTTTAAATATGCAGCAGCCCCAAAACTAAGAAGATCTCTTTATAATTCAAAAAGCGACCTTTACCATGGAACTGATTTTGAGTCCAATAGAGCTTTTGAACATTACTTTCCATTATATAAACAATGGCGAAAAGGTGCTTTTGATAAAATAAAAAAAGCAGAAACAGATACTCTTTTAATATGCTTAGATTTGAAAAACTTTTATAATTCTGTTGAATTCAATTTCACAATGATAGATAATTATCTTGACAATGATAATCGACTACCTTCAGTTGCCTTTTTAAAAAAAATTATTGAAAAAATCTACTTAAAATACACAAAAACAATTTCAAAACAAAAAAGGTGGGTTATGGACAATAAAAACACTTGTCTTTTCCCTATTGGAATACGTAGTGCAAATTTATTAAGGGAATTATACTTACAAGACTTTGACAAAATGATTGTTAATAAGTTACAACCAATACACTATAGTCGTTATGTGGATGATATCTTTATTTTAGTTAGCTCAAAAGAAGAGGATGTACAATATAACGAATATATTATCCACAAATATCTAGTTAGCACAAGTATTCTAGAAAAAAAGAACAATAAAACGTTGTGCTTTACAGACTACAATAATCTTCATATTCAAGAAGAAAAGATAAACTGTATTTTATTTCTTAAGAATAAAAAACATGACTTTCTAGCTATTTATGAGAGTGTAATTAAAAAAAATAGCAGTGAGTGGAACTTATTACCAGATATAGATATATTAAATTCTTCATTTACGACAAATGCCTATAACATTAAAAATCTTGAACTTAGTGACAAAATAAGAGATTTAGGTTTTTTACAGAATGATAATGCTAGGGCAATGAAATTCATGTCAGAATTGCGACAACTAATAAAAAACATCACTATTAATTCTAAGGAGATGAGTAAATACTTAGACCAAATTGAAGAATTTTACTCTGGAAGTAAAAGTGTAGAATTTTCTCATAGCTGGAGCTCAATATTTGAGTTATTCCTATTATGCAAAGATAAAGACAGAGCAAATAAATTCTACAGAAGTATTAAGAACGAAATCAATAATTTAAGTTTTCTACAACTAGAAACTGGCGAAGTGTTAAATAGAAATAAAAAATATTTATTAAAACACCTAGAAAACGATCTGTATGACAATTTAAATACTACTATGGCTCTGGTTGCTTCGCTTAACTATAACTTTACTACAAAAGATGAAATTATACCATTAGCAAAACAAATTAGAGAAAGCAATCTTTTAAATCATAACATGGTGTCGTATCCTCTGCTTAATTATTCTTCTGTAAACAATATCATATTAACTGAGACAAATATCTCTACTCTCTTTAAAAATGAAAAAGAAAATAAAATTTTTGAATTAGATAAATTCAAACTAAACTGGTCTCCTCGTTTTATACATCCCATTGAATTTTGTATGGCTAATTTTATATATTTTTTTCATGATAATAAAAAAATCTTCTCAAACCCTAACTCAATGTTAAAAAAACATAATACCTATAATCACTTAAATAACTTTGATAACAACTTAATTTCTTTCGGTGAGATGGGTACAAAAAATGAAGTAGTGCATCGCTCCATTTACATAAAAAACAGTTCTGGTAGTGACCCCAAAATTGCATTAGTAAATACAAAGATAGAGGAGAAAGATGTTCTTGAAAATCTGTACTCACCGGAAAAGTATTTAACACATGAAAATAAATTAAAATTATTTAAGATATTAAACACTGCAAAAACAGAAAAGGTAGGTATTTTGGTTTTTCCAGAATTTTACTTTCCGATTGCATGGCTTATGGATATCGCTAAGTTTGCAATAAAAAATAATATTACTATTATTACAGGACTCCAATATTTAACATTCAAAAAAAGAGCCTTTAACTATGTTTGTACAGTACACCCTGCGCGAAGTGGCAAATCATTTATGACTGGTTTTTTACAATTTAGAGAAAAGAATTTCTATGCTCCAAAAGAAAAAATTGAGTTAAGTAAAAATAAATATAGTTGTCTTGATTCAAAAATACCAATTTATGATATTATTGAAAATTGGAGATATCGATATAGTATAATATTATGTTATGAATTTGTTGATATTACATCTAGAGCCAGCATGAAGTCAAGAATTGATATTTTATTTGTACCTCAATTAAATAGAGATACAAATTATTTTTCTGCGATAGTTGAATCATCATCACGTGACCTATATTGTTTTGTCGTACAGGCAAATACTTCGTCGTATGGAGACTCTAGAATCACAGCACCATATCGCTCTATAGATAAAAACATCGTACAAATTAAAGGTGGAGATACTGATGTTGTTATGATATCCCAGTTAGAAATGAATGACCTTATAACTAGCCGTGACGACTATACAGATAAGTTAAAGAGGAATATTACAGCCTGTATTGAGTGTACAAAGACGGATATAGATAAGTGTAAGGGATGTGGCTTTGCTATAGAGAATGGAAAACTCAAAGGAACTCCACCAAATCTTGTTCTTAGTCCATTTACCATTGAACGAATAAATTGACAAGTGATTAAACATATTTGTTACACCTCTTGTAGTAATTATTAGAAGCAATTAATAATTATTATGGGAGGTTTTATTATGTCAGAATTTAAAGCTATGGCAGATATTAAATTAGACGCAAAATACGAACAGAGAGAACAAGCATCTGAACTAGGTGCTAGATGGAACAAAGAGCATAAAACGTGGTACGCTCCAAAAGGTAGCAATCTATCCGATTTCAAAGATTTTATGAAAGAAGATAAAATCACAATCATGAACTCAACCTACTTAAACGTTCCATTCAGTGAGAAAAATCAAGCTAAAGAACTTGGTGCTTATTTTGATGGCGAACGTAAAGAATGGTACGCACCAGCATTCAACAATATCAAAGACTATCCTTCAAAATGGTTTGAAGATAAAGAAAAATCACTCGCAATCGATACCGATAAAGTTACCTTCAAAGAGTTTGCAACCAACAAAGGTTTAATCATCGATGACTTAGTTGCTGATGGTGCATTTCATCGTGTATCAGTAGTCGGTGGTAAACCGAACGCTAAAGATGGATCATACGTTTGTTACGATGATTCAAACGGTAAAGCAGGTTTTATCCAAAATTGGAAGACTGGTGAAAAAGCAACTTACGGTGAAATGTCAGGAGAGAAATATACAGCATTCAAAGCCGATATCGATACGCATAAACAAGAACGTAAAATCGAACAACAAGAACTATACGACAAGAAAGCTAAAGTTGCACAAGGTTTAATATCATCTAAATTTAAAGTCGCTGGTAACGATCATCCATACCTACAGAACAAAGATGTTAGAGCTCATCAAAAAGTTAAAGTTGATGACAAAGGTGCATTAATTATTCCTCTAGTCAACTCTGAAGGTAAAATTCGTACATTCCAACGCATCGATAATGAAGGTAACAAAAGCTTTATATCTGGTGGAGAAAAGAAAGGGAATTTTTACTCATTCAACGATCGTATCAAAGATCAAGTCATTATAGCTGAAGGTTACTCAACTGCAGCAACCGTATATGAGTCAACTAAAATACCCACAGTTGCAGCGATGGATGCAGGTAATCTTCCAGCTGTTGCTGAAAATCTTCGTGCTAAATACGGCGATGATCTGAAGATAACTATAGCTGCAGATAACGATCATAATCGTGCTGATAATCCAGGAGTAACATTTGCACAAAAAGCAGCCGATCTTGTTGGTGGAAAAGTTGTTGTACCAAACTTCACCCAAGAAGAGAAAGATAAAGGCTTAACCGATTTTAACGATATGGCAAAATCTAGAGGTAAAGAAGCTGTGAAAGACGAAATGGTTAAGCAAAACAAAGATCTAGATAACGTAATACAAAATGTATCTAAATCTAAAGAAGAGAATGAAATTGAAAAATAACTAACAGCCAATACACAATAAGCCGATAATATCAATATATAGATAACAAAATATTACATCTATATATTGGGGGTTGCAGTGACATTAACGGATTATATTGATACATTTTATAAAGATTATTTAGCATTAAAACGTACTAAAGCACAAAATCTTAAACATGATATAGGGACATTAAATACTATTAAATCTTATCCTATATCAAATATGGAGTTAGATAAAATCAAGAAGATCGATGGAGAGAAATTTCTTTTAAAAATTCAGAAAGATAGAGATGTATCCTACACTACAGTGAATAGATACAGATCAACATTAGTTGCGATAATGAACAATGCTATCGATGAGGAGGTTATAACTGTCAACACGCTTAGAGGTATTAGAAAACATAAAGAAACTCCAAGGGCTGAAGTATTAACAAACGAGGAAATACAACGTTTACTACAAAGCTGTATGCTAAGTGCAAATAAAGAGTTATATACAGTTGTGGCTCTTGCCTTATATACTGGGATGAGATATTCAGAGATAGTTTTTATGATGAAATCACGACTGGGTAAAAATATTTATACCCTTACAGCTCATGAAACTAAATCTAGAAAAGGGAGAGATGTTGCTCTACCTACTCTTACTGTAGATATTTTAAATGAGTTTATGGATGCAAATCATACCGATACTGATCGAGTTTTTACTTTTACTCATTTTAAAAATCCATTTCATAAAGCTAGGTTAGATGCTGGTTTAGAACATATAAGATTTCATGATTTAAGACGTACATTTGCGACTCATTTAGCACAGGCTAAAACACCTGCATCGATCATACAAAATCAACTAGGACACTGTTCTCTAAAAATGACAGAGGCATATTTATCAGTGAGTTTAGAAAAAAGAGTTGAAGAGATTAAAAGCTGTGTTATAAATAATACAGCAAGATAAAATGATAGGAGAATGTTATGAAAATCTTAAACCTCTAACCTAATACCATTGACTAATAGTGCAAAGCTCATGGCTGTTAATCATTGGGTCGGCGGTTCGAACCCGTCCCGGGGAGCTTAGACGCCCTTACAAATTATCTTTACTATCCTAACAAAAACAACCAATAAAATCTATTTTAAACCTAATTGCAAAAAACTATAACACAATATAAATTTATTTTCACTCACCTTTTTCCACCATAAAAAAACTTGAAATCTTTACACTTAACATAACAACTATTAAATTAATCACATTAAAGCGTAAGTGATCTTCTGCGACCGATTTAGATATCTATATAAATTCGATACAAACACTCTTAGAATAAAATCAAATCATTTAGCTGACTTTTTATACATATTATAGTAATCTTTAATATACTCAATTCTAACGGTTGCAACAATCTTGCAGTTATGTATTCTGAGGGACAAGGTGCAAATATTCTTTACGATAAATCACTCGGTTTATATAAGCAAACTTGTGATCTTGGAAAAGATATAGGATGTAAGAATTTCAAAATTCTTTACGATAAATTATGTATAACTGACCCTAAAAAATATTGTTCAAAGTATGAATAATTTTATACGTCTTTTTTATAAAATTATTATATTTAACAAAAGGTAGCCATGAATAAAAATAATATATTTGTTGAACTAACCCACTCTACTGATGCTGAAATTACAGGCAACGCAACCGACTGTACTCAAGTAGAACTCTATACGGATAACGCTAAATATTTCTATAACTTAAAAGAACAGAAAGAGTTTATCAAGCATATAGAAAATATTAACAATCTTGATAATATTCCGTATACATATAAATTAACTGAACTTATATTCTACACAGTTAAAAAGAGAATTAAGCAGACCGATATCGTTAATTTTAATATTTTTAATGATAATTATACTTTCTCAAACAGTTTACTTATATCAAAAAAAGTCTTAGATATTTTCAATCAATTTACATTACCTGAACACTCAATAACACCATGCAGAATAATTTCTATTAAAGACAAGTCAGAGTGGGGAGAGTATTATTTACTTAAATTTAATACAGTTTCAGACTCGTTAATAAACTACTCTAAAAGTGCATTTTGGAGATTTGTGATGGATGGGCAATATCCCCAAATTAAAAACCGTGAAGAGTATAACACTATCTGTTTATTTCACGCATGGTGCACCATCTGTTTATCAGAAACCCTCACCTACGATATAATATCTTTAAAAACAAGTATATTTATTAATGAAAAATTATATAATGCGTTAAAGCTAGCAAATATAATCGGTTTATCTGCTAGTAAAAGCGAGCTGTTTTTTGAAGAAAATGAAGATACTAAATTTAATTTCACATACCCTTATATATTTTCAATTGATGATTATAAAGAAGCTAATACCGTTCAAGTATCGCTCGGTGTTGGATATAATAATAGTAGCAAAAAGTTTTCGTTCGGTGATCAATCTAGGTTTCCTAATAACAGCATGTTTGAAATTTATGATGCAGGGATAGGTATAGATCGCATCGGCTATATAGATAACAAATTAGCGTATATAGATATTTTTGAGTCTGATGATTATAAAACAATACTCTCAAAATTTGAGATGGAACTGTTTATTGATACTACCTTTTTATATCTACAAAAAAATTATAAATCTATTCAAACGAAAAATAAAGTACATATATATTTTCCTGAACTCTGCATGATATTTAGTTGTTTTTCAAAAGTAAAAGATAGTCGTTGTAAAAGAGTTACTATATTTGATAAGAGTGTTACAACTTTTATAGAAACTAAAAAATTGAAATTAATTTAAATATAATAAGGGTAGAAATGACATCTCTTGCGATCTTCTTTTTAAAAGATCTATCATATATACCGTCTGATGTAGTTGACACAATTTGTAAGTTTGAAGATAAGTGTGAAATGGATTAACACGATGATATTGTTGATGAAATTTATTCAGAACATAACATCAATGGTTACGCTACATACTGTCAAAGTGGAATAAGTATACATGATGATATGGATGAATTTGTTATGCAAATATCATCAGATGATAAAGCTAAATTTAATATTGTAGATTCTGGACTTTTCTTTCTCTACTATAATAAAGACAAAACCGATGGAAAGTATATTGTGATTTCTATTGATTATTACGAGTAGATACTTTATAAATATATCTACTTTACTTGATATAAAAAACAAAAATCATGTAACAACAATTTAATCGTCACATGACAAAGCATATAAATAAATGTCAAAATTATTGGAGAGATAATGGATACGAAATTAATGAAAGAATCGATAGATACAAATGTATACCATATTCCAACAGGTGTAACAGTTCCTCTACATGGACACCAGGCACATGATGAAGTGTTTTACTGTATAGAAGGCTCAGGCTACGGCTTACTACAGGGATCTGAAGTAAAGCTAACAGTTGGAGATGTGTTTGTTGCACACGCTGGAGATCTGCACGGGCTTAGATCGGATGATAATTTACATGTTGTAGCAGTTATGATTCCTGTTGATAGAGTGATTTGTAAATGTAAAAACGTTAGTTACGGCGATATTAGAAACGCTATGATGAATGGTGCTAGAACGATTGATGAGATAAAAGATATTACGAACACAGGCACGGGATGTGGTAGTTGTATTGCAGATATAGAGGAGATATTAATTATGGTTTGTGGATGTAAAGGTGTATCAAAAGATACAGTATTAAAAGCTATTAAAGGTGGAGCAGATACAGTTGAAAAAGTTTCTGAAGTAACAGAAGCTGGAACTGGATGTGGAAAATGTAAAGTAGAAGTTCAAGCTCTTATCGATACAAATAAATAGTTTTCATAAATAGTTAGAGGGTTTTAATCAAACCTGTTTCAAGCATAGAAAAGTTAAAACTCTCTAATTACCTTACAATCTAAAAAATCATATGAAGGCAATTTTAAATATTAATAACAATACAAGAAATTTGATTTTCAAAAATTAAAAATCATGATCTTACATAATCCAACTTACAAAGAACAATTAAACTATCTTAAACAAAACTATCAAACAAATAATATTACAGTTATGATTTCGATAGTTTATAAATAAGTTTTAAGTAAAGGGTAGAAATTTTTAGTCCTCCATTTTTTATTAAAAGAGTAGTGACTATTTTTTTTAATATTAACACCCTAAAACCTTTGTACACCCACCCACAATTAATTCCTAATATACAAAAAAACTGTATACACATATATTTGAATATGCTACGCTGTTTTCTTGTATTTACTATATATACACATATAGCGATATACATTTATAGCTTCATCATTAAGTGTATATATTAAATGTTTGATATCAATAATGTTTCTTCTTTAATATAGCTCAATCTTTTAAAGTATTTATTTAATGTTTAATATTTCAGGTTTTATATCGAAGGTATAAAACTTTGTATTGTAGCATATACAAAATAAAATATTTTAATTTATTGGGGAGATGTTATGAAGTTTTTAAGATTTTATTTATTTGTTTTTGTCACTGTTCTTGCATTCAACAGTGTAGTTTTAGCACAGAGTAGCGGTGAGGATTTTGAAGGACAAGTTGAAGATCTTGTAACAAACAAGAGCACTAGTTTTTATTACTTACTAGGTAATATAGGGTATAATGGTTTTATCTCAGAAGGTATCAGTGCTTCAGGTTTAGATATATCTATACTTGGAGGTTTACAACAAAGTAGATTTTTTGCGATGGATGTAGCAGTTGGTTATTCTAACTTAGGTTTTTCACGTATTAATCTAAAATATGCATTATTATTTCAAACAAGTATCAAGTTAAGTCCATCATGGAGTATTTTACCAAAAGTTGGTTTAGGAGCATCTGGTTCTTCTATAATGGTTGACGAAGGTGGAAGTTTGTTTGATGCAGGTGTTTATGGTACATTAGGCGTGAGATCAACTTATAAAAACATTATTGTTGGGTTATCATATGAACACACAATAGCAAGCCGTTTCTCATTCAATGATTTTAGAATATTAGTCGAAGCTGGCATAAGGTTCTAAATATTAGTAGAGCAATAATATATTGAATTCATTTAAAAGCTTCAACATTTAATTAATTTTAATTAAATGAAAATTTAATAATAATATAAGTAGAGGGTAATTAATTTTATCCTCTATTTTTTTTTGAGTGAGAATGAGAGATAGGTATGTATAACTTAAAAATAAAACTGCTATCCTTCTTGCTCCAATAGATGTAAGTGTTTATGACTAAACAACTATATTTAAATTAATATAGTTATATAGTTATATAGTTGATGTTGTGATTAAAGACATTGTCTTTGTCTTAGAATATGTTAACATATACTGTTTCTATAAAAATTCAATATGGATGTATAAGCATGGAAGAAAAACAAGAACAACTAGACTTTACTATTAAAACAGATTTTTTAGATATAAAGCCAATAAATTTAGATATAGAATTTATTAAAAAAGTAATACACAATGAGAAGGATAAAAACAAGGAAACTATATTACCTCAGCATTATCTCATCTATGGTAACAATGGAGTAGGGAAGACTACTATTTCTGAAATATTAAGAAAAAAAGATGAATGTAATTATCAATTAAATTATCTAGACTTAGGAAAATATGAGGGATTGAATTTCGAGGTTTATAATAGACATTTTGTAGCTGAAAACGTCCATGACATGAACAAACTAAACAATACGGGAAAACTTATAAATATAGTTATCGGAAAAAACAATATAAATAAATTGGACAAATTGAATGCAGAGAGCGAAAAAATAAAAGATATTCATTCTAAAATAAAAACCATAGATAGTGTGATCGCTACTGATAAAAGCACATTTTCTAAAAATGAAAACTTCTTAAAAGAAGAACTGGGAGATAATTTCACAGAACTTTTAGCTAAATCAAATGATGAGCTTGACCTACAAATAAAAGAAATGACTAAGCAACTACCTAAACAAGAAAATGATATTCAAGAGAGCCTAAAACTATTAAAAGAATTAGTGCTAACTAAAGAAATACTTGAACTCAATTCAAACGAGTTACTTAATGATGTTCCACAAGCCTTGACACAAAAAAGAGAAGATGAAATATTTAAATTTTGCAAATACATCTCTACTAAAAAACAATGGTATGAGATTGGGATAGAAAGCTTACAAAACACAACTCATCAATGTCCTTTTTGTCATCAGTTAATAAATGACGATACTACCAAAAAAATTATAAGTGACTATAAAATATCATTATCTAACATAGAATCAAAAACATTACAATTAAAGATTAAATCAGCAATAAGCACAATATCAAACTTACAGCAAGAATATTCATCAACGATAACTGAAAACAATAATAACCATCTTGAACATTTATCCAATCTAAATAATTTAGAAAGTGAAAGTATGTTAAAGTCAATTTCAGCCTTATCACAGTTATTTACAAAGAAACTCGAGAACCTATCTATTCCACTTAACGATAATCACAGTAATATTACAGTACAAGTGAATAATTATAATGCAGTAATAAAAAAGAACAACATACTTATTAATGCATACAATGATGAACAAAAAAGAAACAAAACACTAAGAGATACAGCGCTAGAAAATAAAAACAAAAATGATGCATTAATAGAGAAATATCAGAAAACTAAATTAAAAAAAAGCGAATACACTAAAAAACATATAGAACTACAGAACTTATTACAAACTATTAAAAGTAACCAATCTCAATATGATAGCCTGGTAGCTGAAAAAGATAAGTGTAAATCATTTTTTTCAAAACTCACAAAAGAGTATGAAGAGTCTGCATCAGAAGAGGTACTTAAGTACACTGATAGTATCAACAACATACTTGAAAAATTTAATTTCAAGTTAGAAATAGTCGCTACCATTAAAGTGAAAAATGATGATAGAAGTAAACAAACTATAGGGGATATAGAGTCTCAATACACGGTTAACAGAAAGGATACTAAATTTATAATTAACAATTCTCAATTAAGGTACTCCCTGAGTGAAGGAGAAATGAATGCAATTGGCTTATCCTTTTTCTTAGCACAGCTTCCTAATGATATGTCAAAGACTGTACTAGTTTTTGATGATCCTGTAACGAGCTTTGATACTCTACGTATAGCTAGCACATCTAAGTACATTCTAGATATTAACTCAAAAGATACTTTCATTCTCACCCATCATACCTCTTTTGCAAATAAAGTTTTCTTTGACTGTAAAGGTAATTTATTTTGTTTTGAATTAGAGAAACTAATTAAAACACAAATTAAAGCATCAAGAAGTTTTCTTGCTAAAGATGAGATTTTTTCACATTATGAAAACATCATAATCGCTAAGAGCAAAACAGAAATAAATAATTGGAAACACGCAACACGCGAATTGGTCGAACTAATTTTAACAAACGCATATTTATCAACAATTAATGATAGTTCAGACAATTTAACATCTGCTTATGAAAAAATAAGATTTGCTAAAAAAGAACATGGAAAAAATGTAAGTTTAGTAAGAAGTTTCGACAATAAAAACAAAGCTAATTTAAAAAAAACTATGCAACATTTTTTAACTAGTTATGATATTTTATCTAATGAAACGCATTCTTCAAATTCTGATAAAGTTAAAATGGGAGATGAAGAGCTAAAAGCTGAACTTGAAAAAATATTTACAAGAATATCTAATTACCTATCTTACAACTTAAGTACCTAGCCTTAATATTTTCCATTTTCTACACAGCACCATTAATTTATTGAATTATCTAACTCTAAACTATATAATACATCGTGCTGAAAAATATACATAATTATCTATCGCACTTTTTTATGGTTTTGATATCTATGATACATATAGATTATAATTAAAAAAATCTGTCTTATAACATAAGCTTGAAAACAGTACACCAATAATCACTGTGTAACACAGAAATAAACAGAATATTATCAAGGAGTCTCTTGTGAAAAAAACTCTCGCAATCGTTGTGCTTTTAGCCGTAGCACTTATCGTTATTTTTAACATCACTGTATCTGAAAGTTATGTTGAAGAAATCCAAAACCTATCAGCTGAAGAAAAATTTAATCAAAATACTAAACAGTGTGATGAAAATAATTACGAAGCCTGCTATCAATTAGCTTTACAATATAATCTAGGCGAATTTGTGCAGATAGATGAAGGCAAAGCATTGACATATTATGAGATCGCTTGCAACGATGGAAGTGTTACATTAGCTTGTATCAACGCTGGAGCAATGTATCTAAACGGCACAAATACAACTATTCAAAATATGAATGTAGCCTTAGATTATTTTACTAAAAGTTGTACCGATAATACAGATAATGGAATAGGATGTGCAAACCTTGGACTAATGTATTATCACGGTAGAGGCACTGGAATAAATTATGAAAAAGCAGCCGAACTACTTAAAAAATCTTGCGATCTTGGTATATCTCTAGGGTGTCATAATCTTGCAATATTATACAGTAACGGGAAAGGCGTTGAAAAGGATTTAGGTAAATCATTAGAGCTTGTAGAAAAAGCCTGTTCTATGGGTGATGAAACAGCATGCCTATCTGCTCAATCATTAAAAGAACAATTACAGATAAAACAAACTGCACCGTAATATTATCAATTGAAATACAAAAAACTATTTAATTGTTTTATTAAATTTTGACTCTAAACATACACTCACATCTGTAGTCAAAAATTTACCGTTATAAAATAAACTGAAAATACTCGACGGTGCAGGAGAGTTTTGTGCATCTTTCACCGTCTTTAAATGAACACTCTTTATAGGTATATCTCGCTTAATAGCCGACTCTTTTAAAACTGTCTTCACATAGTAATCTGTATACGGACATCTATCAGAAGAATACACCGTTAAACCTTTCTTATTATCGCACTCACCTGTATATATCTGTTCCTTAAACCTCGGTGTGTTTTGTGTTTGTGTTTGTGTTTGAGCATCTTTTAAATCTTCATCAATCTTATAAGAGAGTAGTGTAAAACCTAAATCAGTTTTATCTATCTCCTTAAAACCATTTTTTAACAACCAACTTCCATCAGCTAAAAAGTGCATCTTTTTCTTACCTGTTATTATCAATAATCCATCTTTCTTTTGAGCCTTAGCCGTATCCACTGCATGAGATATCAATGCCTTACCATATCCTTTACCTTTATACGAACCAGCGACCCAAAAACACTGTATAAATAGATAGTTTTTAGCATCAATCGGTGCCCATGCTTTTTCGCTATCACCATACTCGATAAATACTTTTGCTCGTTCATCTAATCTTTGAAAAATATAGCCATTTTTGAACTCTGATTTAAGCCACTCTTTCTTTAAACGATAACCGTCAACACTCTTTTTATCTGATATTGCACAACAGATATGTTCGCTATCAATATTCTCATTAGTTAATTTTATTATCGTACTCATAGGTGTTAAGCTCCTCGTAAAATCCTTAAAACTACTATATCATGTTTTAAAATTTTTCCATATTTTATAGTATACGTTCACAATAATCATAGCATGAGTTATAAATTTATTGAATAATCTCATCTAAAAGAATAGATTAAACTATTTCTCTTGCAATGATCTGAGTTCATATTATAGTAAAGGTCTATCTAATAATTCGGAGTATGTTTTTGATGAAAAATAAAGATATTATATTTATCGTAGGTGGAACAGGTTTTGTCGGTACAGAAATATTAAAAGAGTTATTAAGCCTAAATTATAGTGTAAAACTGTTAGCAAGAAATATAGAGAAAATTGAGCCAACCAATAACTTAGAAATTATTCAAGGCGATATCTTTAACTATAAACAGTGGGAAGATAGAATTGATGGATCGTTAGCGATCATAAATCTTATTGGAATTATTCGTGAAGATAAAAACAACAATATCACATTCAATAAACTCCATGTTGAAGCGACTGAAATAATAACTAATTTAGCCATCAAATATAATATTAAACGATACATTCACATGTCTGCAAACTCTGCTTCATCTACTGAAATAAGTAGTTATTTTGAAACAAAATATAGAGCTGAAAATATCGTTAAAAGTAAAGATCTAGTTTGGACTATTTTTCAACCATCATTAATTTTTGGAAGAGATGATAAGTCTATAAATCTATTTATAAAAAATATTAAGAAAATCAGAATTTTTCCTATATTCGGTGACGGTAAGTACAAACTCCAACCTATATCTGTGAGTGATGTTGCAAAAGCATTTACAAAATCTATCACTAATATCGATTGCCTAAACTGTTCATTTGAACTTGGTGGAACAGTTGTTTATACATATAATGATCTGATTGAAAGCATATCAAATAATTTAAAAATAAGTAATGTACTGATACATATTCCTCTTGATATTGCAAAACCTGTAATAAAAATATTTGAACGATTTAATTCCTTCCCGATAACAACCGAACAGCTTAATATGCTTCTGTCTGACAATATTTGTGATGATGATGAGATATTCAATATATTGAATATAGAGCAACAACCATTCGATAACTACGTAAAAAACATATCAAAACACATATAATTTATTTCAATAATTCTAAATATAATTAATAATTTTAAAAATATTTTTAAAGATGTTTTTACATCAAAAAAACAGTAAATAACGTATGTAGAATATATCAAAACAGATATAATTTATTATAATGAAAATGGGTGTATTTTTTAAATTAGATAGTAATTCAAAAAACTTATTTATAAATTAGTTGACAAAGGTGCTGTCTTGTGATAACTTCCTAGTTCATTTGTTAATGCAGATGAGCCGTTAGCTCAGTTGGTAGAGCATTTGACTTTTAATCAAAGGGTCACTGGTTCGACCCCAGTACGGCTCACTTAGTTAGATACGATTTTTGTATCTACTGTTTTTAGACCCGTTCGTCTAGCTTGGCCTAGGACACCTGCCTTTCACGTAGGCAACAGGGGTTCAAATCCCCTACGGGTCGTTAATAAAATATAGATTATTTTTGTAAGATACTCTATAATATGTTTTTGGACGCTTAGCTCAGCTGGGAGAGCAACGGCCTTACAAGCCGTGGGTCGCAGGTTCAATCCCTGCAGCGTTCATTTTTTTTTGTTTGTTAGATTACTAGGGGGCGTAGTTCAGTTGGTTAGAACGCTGGCCTGTCACGTCAGAGGTCGCGAGTTCGAGTCTCGTCGTCCCCGTATAGTAATACACTCAATAGTTGGTGTCTGTCATGCTATTAGCGTATATCCAGTTTGGTATACAATATTTAATTAATGAGGTCTACTGTGAAAAATCTTAAAAAAACTTTCCGTAATTTATTAAAAAAAATGTATGTATTTAAAAAATCAGCTGTTAAGTATCGTGTATACAAAGTATAATGTCTGACGATTCTGATTACAAAAAAATTACTAACCCCGTAACAGGGGAAGTAAGAAAAGTCGATCTAAGCGACTACAATCTATCTAAAATATTAAAAAATATCAGGAATGCTGCTGAAGCAATTAACGACCCCAAATCTCCACACGATAAGATCGTTAGAGCATTTGATTATATCGAAAATGCTATACTTGATACTGCTCGATATTCTTCTAAGTTAAACAATCTAACTCTAAAAATAATGAATAAACCTGTTGAACCTGTAAGAAATTTAGAGTCATTTCTCGATCTTAAACATAACTATATCAGAAACACATATATAACAAGAGCCAATCAACTTATAGATAAACCTTATAAAAATATGGATGATGCAAAAGACAACTTATGTGAAGGGTTAGAAATTATTTGCAAAGCAATAAATAGAATCAAAACTGATGCATTGCTTATTGCTTATAAAAATTTGATTGAAAATAATATTGAAAATCTTGAAGATGAATTGGCAATCATCGATAAAATAAGACAGAAAGAGAAAACTTGTAGCCCCTATTTCTATTAGTTTTATTTGATATCTAATAGTTAATCTAATTAACATCTATCATATTTTAACGCTAATCAATACGCAATATCTAATCTGATTAACAGCTATCATATTTTCACACATCAATCAACACACAGTATCTAACCTAATTAATAGCTATCATATTTTAACGCTAATCAATACGCAATATCTAATCTAATTAACAGCTATCATATTTTAACATCAATCAACACATAATATCTAATCTGATTAACAGCTATCATATTTTAACGCTAATCAATACGCAATATCTAATCTAATTAACAGCGATTATATTTTAACGCTAATCAACACACAGTATCTAACCTAATTAACAGCTATTATATTTTAACGCTAATCA
Source organism: uncultured Deferribacteraceae bacterium (assembly GCA_947041165.1). GTDB lineage: Bacteria > Chrysiogenota > Deferribacteres > Deferribacterales > Mucispirillaceae > CAMQYB01. Next base: position 19,671 of record CAMRCY010000017.1, read on the forward strand.
ACACATAATATCTAATCTAATTAACAGCTATCATATTTTAACGCTAATCAATACATAATATCTAATCTGATTAACAGCTATCATATTTTCACACATAATCAATATATAATATCTAATCTAATTAATAGCGATTATACGTTCATATATAAACAATACAAAATTATGTGTGCTAACTCTTAAATGCTATTTAAGATCTATTAAAATACATACATATTTCTATCAATACATATCAGATCGCATAACCTTATGCTTAACCATAAATACTTAATAAACATACATATCAAATAATATTCATAACTGATAGATATGGTTACACAATAGACCTAAACAAATATGTGAAATCTATCTGCATTGAACTCATATCTTGCAAACTTGTAAAATTATAAACACTCAACATCTATTCGCTATTACACACTTGATAAAACATCAATATATTTCTGTGAAAAGTAATACTGATAAACCACACCGTAAAACAATCTATAGTCAACCTAGGAGATCTGTCCCATAATAATGCGTAATATCTGTTCTATAAACCTTACTGAATTTCTTTAGAGTACTCATCCATTCTTGTTAATGACTCTTTAAACTCAATATTTATCTTGCTTATTAGTGCAGCAATAACAGAGTAAAATTCTTTAAATTTAACAACTAAAATTTTGTTTAGATCTGTTGATGGTTTAATCTTATATTTATAATGGTTAATATCCATACTTGCTTTAATATAATACGACTGTACGTAGTGCATGAAAATTAGATAAAACTGAGTCGAAGTAAATGCTTCTTGTGAGCTCTCTATCTTCTTTATCAATACATTACATTTAGCAAGATTATCGGGATTTTCAAGTTCTGGATCTGTTTTCACAATCTCTTCAAATGCTAAACAATGTTCAACACCTATATTTAATTTTTCAACTAATTTATCAGAAAAGCTAATAGCGTCATGTAATTTTTTCAATAACTCTTTAACTTCACGTTTTTTAACTTTACTAGTTGGTATTTTAAGGTTCTGTTTAATTACATCAAGTGTATCTATATCATCTTTCACATATTTTTCAATAGCTTCTTGAAAGGTCATTAATTTAGTTCCTTCAATCTTTGCCCCACCTTCAGTAGCATTGATAACCTCACCTTTATATGAAGACACATCTCGTTCATAGTGGCGAAGAAATTGAGAAAAATCAGGTGATGTCTTAACTGTATCTTGATAGTTACCAGGAACAGGTATCGTACCTGCTGCTAAATAGCCTAGCGATTTTTCACCGTAATGAGCTCCTTCAGCATGCGTTTTCTCATCATCCGTAAATGCTAAATCTTGTCCTATAAGAATAATTGGATCACACCCTAGCCACTCTAAAACTTTAAACGCCATGTTACCAGCAGATGGCCCTATATCTAGGATACCTTTAGGAATATCTATCCACTTGAATGTAGCAAAATTTCTATAAACAATAATCTTCTCACCAGGAAAATTAGCATAAGTTTCTGGCATAACAACTGGACAAGCAGATAAATATGAATCTTTAACATCCTCTTCAGTTAAGCCTTCAAACAGTTTTGATGTTGCCAAAACACGCTCAAGAGATGTTACCATGTGAGCAGCCTTAATCCCTCTCTTTAATAAAACCTTAACCGTTGCATCAGGAGCTACTATCACTGCTTTATTATCTAAACCTTTCAGAAGTTCAACATTCTTATTAAGCGATGGACCTGTTGATACAACTATACCTGGCTTACCTTTAAACTTATCTTTTAATTCATTTATACCTGGATTATCTACTATTGTTGCTAGATTTCTGAGTGTCATCTGAATACCTATTAATGAGTCATGTGGATCATTTCCATATAACGCTAAAACATTCGTAACCGCTTCTTTTAACATTCTTAACACACGAATATAAAACTCTTTACTTCCACTCACAGATATAGAATTTTGAACCATGTTGATCGATGATAGAAATTGTAGTAAAGGAGATTGATTGAAGAAGTTGAATAAATGAGGATACATTTGAACAGGCGTTAAACCCGACACAATATGAAATTGATTATAACTAAGAACTTTAGTAAGGTTGTTAATTGAAAATACTATTTTTAATATCTCCAAATCCTCTTCAATAACCAGCACAGTTGCAAACGGATATTTAGTTAGATATTCATTCACATGGTAACCTAATCCAAATCCAAAAAACACAGCTAAATTCGGAAGAAGTATACCCATCTTTTCAATATCCATCTTAACGCCGATATATGGATCATACTGATTATATTGATAAAGATTTGTCTTCAAATCAATAATATTATACATCTGATCTGAGCGTTGTGATTTCAGAATTTTATACCTTCCCGTTATCGGAGTTACCCCTATTCTATATGCTAAATTAGGGTCACGTTTTGCTAATATTGCTAGATTCTTTTTTAACATCAATCCATATCCTTTTATCTTTTTATCTTCTCTATTTTTCTATTTTATCTCTTAAACTCTTTTATATGTTTAGATCTTTCTATCTATTTCATATCCATAATTATTATTATTAAAAACCTATAAACTCATTAATATAATCCATAACCAGTTTAGCCTCACTATCATCCATCGCAGGATAGATAGGTAGCGATATACATCTCTTATAATAATCTTCTGCATTAGGAAGAAAATCTGTATAACCTTGATCAATATAGTAAGGATGTTTATAAACAGGCATATAATGTATCTGTGTAGATATTTTTTTGCTCTCTAAAAATGATATCAATTTATTACGTTTATCAATATCTTCTAAAAGTATCACAAATAAATGATACGAATTATATCTTCCATCAAGGTTCTCAAGAGCATTCACTTTACTGTTTTCTAAAAAATTAATACGGTAAAAATTTGATATAAGGTTTCTTCTTTTAACAAATTTATCTAACCGTTTAAGTTGAGAAATACCGAGTGCTGCTTGTATATCTGTCATTCTATAGTTATACCCTAAATACTGCATTTCATGATAATATGGTACAGTTGATTTATATTTATGATCTGCACTATCTCTTACAATTCCATGTGATCTTAATATCTTTAATTTATCATAAAGCTCTTTACTGTTTGTGGTGATAATACCACCCTCACCTGTTGTTATAGATTTTACAGGATGAAATGAAAACACCGTCATATCTGAATAATCCGAGCAACCAACTTTCTTCCCGTTATAATATCTTGAACCTAAAGCATGTGCTGCATCTTCTACAACTCTCAAATTATGCTTAGTTGCAATATCAGAAATCGCTACCATATCAGATGCTAATCCTGCAAAATGAACAGGGACAATGATTTTTGTTTTACTACTTATACTATCTTCAATCTTATCGTTATCCATAAGAACAGTGCTACTTACTATATCAACAAATTTAACCTTAGCACCAAGGTATAAAGCAGCATTTGTTGTGGCTGCAAACGTGATAGGAGAAGTGATAATTTCATCACCTGTTGTAAGTCCTAAAACTTGATATGCTAAGTGTAGAGCTGATGTTCCTGATGAAACAGCGACTGCATATTTTGCACCACAATAGTTTGCGATCGCTTCTTCAAACTCATCTACTTTAGATCCTTGAGTTAATCTATCTGATTTAAGCACATCAATAACTGCATCAATATCTGTATCATCAATAGATTGTTTACCGTACGATATATTATTTGTTAGCATTAACTAAACTCTCTTCATACTCTTTTACAAGTTTTGTTAAATATTGTTTATCAAGTTTTTGAGGATTATTATCTGATGAGTAATAAAAATTATCAGGAAGTTTTTTCCCATCATCAATATCAAGTGGTTTAAAAGATAAGAACTCAGGCATAATTTTGTAATGATCTTTAAACTCTAAAGTGTGTCTTGCATCATCTGATGAGATCATAACTTCATGCAGTTTTTCGCCAGGACGAATACCGATAATATCAATATCAACACCTGGACATATAATATCAACAAACTCACCCATAGATATAGATGGTATTTTAGGAACATAAATCTCGCCACCAGACATAGTAGCAAATGATGATACAACAAATCTTACAGCTTCATCTAACGTGATCCAAAATCTTGTCATGTCAGGATGAGTAATCGTAACCTTGCCCTTCTTTTTCTGATCTATAAATAATGGAAGAACTGATCCTCTACTGCCTAAAACATTTCCATATCTTACAACTGAAAATACAGACGACCTACCAGAAGCATAAGAGTTGCCTGCTACGAAAAGTTTATCTGAACATAATTTTGTTGCACCATAAAGATTTAACGGATTTGCAGCTTTATCAGTTGATAACGCAATAACCTTAGAAACATTAGAATCTATTGATGCTTCAATCACATTTTGTGCACCTAAAATATTAGTTTTAATAGCCTCAAATGGATTGTACTCAGATACAACAACTTGTTTTAATGCAGCCGCATGAACAATATAATCTACATCGTAAAATGCTCGCATCAATCTATCTTTATCTCTAATATCACCGATAAAAAATCTTATCTTATTAGAAAACTCAAAATCCCTCTGCATTTCATACTGCTTAAACTCATCTCTTGAAAAAATTATCACCCTTCTAGGATCGTAATTATCTAAAAGATACCTAGTGAAATGTCTACCAAATGAGCCCGTTCCACCAGTAATTAATATCGATTTGTTATTAAACATTTATCATTCCATCTTATAAAATATTATCTAATATATCACTACACTACTCTACTTAAAAATATTATTAAATATAACTTAATTATGCAATTAATGTGCCAGTAGATTGAATTTATTGATCGTAAATTAAAATATTAGATATAAAATTGAAATGATAAGTTAAAATATTGAATATTAGATTGAAACTAGTTGAGAATAGATTAAAAGCATTAGATTTAATAGGTATGTTGTATGTTCAAACTATAGATTAAAATTGTAGATTGTAGATCGTCACTCTAAATTAAGTTAATGAATTTCTACTGAACGTATCCCTTTAGATGAAAGAAGTTTATTAGTTAAAGATACCGACTGCTCTTTACTATTAACAAGCACTGTGAAATTTATCTCAGATAAACCATTTCCATCAGATTTGATACTCATCTCATAAATATTAAGTGACATATCTTTTAACACTGTAGTTATATTAATTATCACACTCGGATTATCATCACACAATGCATGATATGTTAATGGTGCTTTATAGTTACTGCTTGAGCTGTTCCACGCAACATCAATAGTTCTATCGCTATGTTGTGAAAGTGATTGCATGTTAGCACAATCTGCCTTGTGGACAATCACACCTCTACCTAATGATATGTATCCTTTGATATCATCACCTGGTAACGGATTACAACATCCAGCTATCTTCATCATCATCGAATCAATTCCATCAATAATAAATGGAGTATTGCCACTATCACTATCTTTGCCGACGTTTGATGGCAGAGGAGTTTGCTCGTCGTTTTTAATAAGTTCAGGCTCTAAAACATGTAAAACTTTTCTAGGCGATATTGTGCCAAAACCGATAGTGACTAATAGATCATCAATCGTTTTTAATCCCATTTTATCTAAAAGTTTTTTAACTCGTGCATCATCTTCATTACTTAAATAATCATCATAATTTAAATTATTATTTGCGAACTCTTTAAGTATTAACTCTTTACCAGTTAACAATGCTTTTTCACTATCTTTCTTACGAAGGTATGAACCTATTCGTGTTCTTGCTCTATTTGTTACAACAAAATTTAACCAATCTTTTCTAGGCTCTTGGCTCTGAGATGTTATAATCTCAACTTTATCACCAGACAACAATGTATGTTTAAGTGGAACTATTCTTCCGTTAGCTTTAGCACCTATACAGTGATTACCAACAGCTGAGTGAATAGCGTATGCAAAATCTATAGGCGTTGAATCCTCAGGCAGTTCTACAACATCACCATCAGGAGTAAATATATATATCTGTTTCTGAAAAACATCACTCTTTAATCTTTCAACAATATTAGTTGCAGAAACACCTTTCTGATCCTCTTCTAATATTTTACGCAACCATATAAATCGCTTATCTTCCTTCTGATCTAATATACCACCCTCTTTATAACGCCAATGAGCCGCAACTCCTTCTTCCGCTACTCGGTGCATCTCGATAGTTCTTATCTGAAACTCTATCATCATTCCACCTGGACCCATTACTGTCGTGTGGATAGACTGATACATATTAACTTTTGGAGTAGCAATATAATCTTTTATTCTATGTGGAATAGGTGTCCATTTTGAATGAATTATTCCTAGTGTTGAATAACACTCTGCATTATCTTTAACGATAACTCGTATCGCTAACAGATCAAAAATCTCTTCAAAACTTGTCTGTTTTTTTACCATTTTAGAGTAGATACTATAAAAATGTTTAGGACGTCCAGAAACATCAGCTTCGATATGAGCGTTTGAAAGTAGCTCTGTAGTTGTAGCTGTAATCTCATTTACATACTGTTCACGTTCAGTTCTTTTAAACTTAACTTTCTGATGGATTTCATAATACATATCAGGAATTAATACTCTAAATGACAGATCTTCAAGCTCCCATTTAAGCCATGCGATACCTAACCTATTAGCAATAGGTGCATAAATATCCATAGTTTCTTGAGCTATACGGTTCTGTTTTTCATCACTTAAACTTTGTATGGTTCGCATGTTATGAAGTCTATCTGCGAGTTTGATTATGATAACACGGATGTCATCACTCATTGACACAAGCATCTTACGAAAAGATGCAGCTTGTTTCTCTTCCTTTGATTGAAATGGGATCTTAGATATCTTGCTTACAGCTTCAACTAAGAATGCAACATCTTTGCCAAATCGCTCAGCTATTACTTCATAAGTTGCAACGGTGTCTTCTATTGTATCATGCAGTATTCCTGCTACAATAGTATCAACATCCATATTCATTTCAGCTAATATATATGCAACATTTAAAGGATGAGAGAAGTATGCTTCGCCTGATTGACGCATCTGTCCCATATGCATAGATGCAGCGTAAACGTAAGCTAAATGTAATTTATCAAGATCACTATCTGGATTGTGCTTCAAGACTGTATCTTGAATATCCATCAGACGGATCGTTCTTAATTTACTCATCAAAAATACCTTTATTCAATTAAAATATACCTACAACATACTATATAAATACAATCCAAATATCTAGATATTTATTCAGATTAATTAATCGTAATAAATATTTTACATATAAGATCATATTAAAATGTCTATCAATTTTCGTTAACTACTACTAATTAATATTAAAAAATATTAGACTTTTAGCTTGTTGCTAATCTTATATCTTTTAAGTTTAATTGAGGTTTTACGCTTCCTTTATACTCATTCAATGATAACGTAAACGCTATATCATATTTTTTGCCTGCAAATAATAGATCTTTATATTTTAACATATTGAAACCTATACAAGCGATAGAGTCTGTGTTCTTATTAAACACTGCTCTTAAATGGTTTAAATCTTTTCCAACATATTTTGTATCTGTTGTTAAAGTTATATCATACATTACAAAAACAGGTTCTTTATTACCAACACCAAACGGTTCTAGAAGCATGATTTCTTCTATCATTTTCACCGTGATATCTGATGGTTCTAAAATCGTATCGATCACATACTCTGGTAACATATTCTCTTCTGTTAAATCCTTGCTTGCTATCTCTTCAAATTTTGTAGTAAGTGTGTCGATATTATCTTTCATCAACTTTAATCCAGCAGCATACTTATGCCCACCAAATGAAGTTAATAAATGATTTATCTCGCTCAAACTATCATATAGATGAAACGCAGGAATTGATCTTGCCGATCCTTTCGCAGTATCTCCATCTAATGATAAAACAATAGTTGGTTTATAATATCTTTCAACTATTCGTGAGGCAACAATACCTATCACACCTATGTGCCAATTCTCACTACAAACAACAATACTTTTTCTATCTTTATACGCTGGATTAGAATCTATTATCTCAAATGCTTCTTTGATAATATCTCTCTCAACAGCACGTCTTTCACTATTTTCATTATCAAGTTCAATAGCTAATGATTTAGCTTCTTCATCATCTTCAGTTAATAATATAAGTAGACTTTTATTAGAACTACCCATTCTACCAACAGCGTTTAATCGTGGCACTAAACCGAATGATATATCAGATAGCTTTACCCTACCCTTATATAAATCTGCAATATTTCTAAGCTCTTTAATACCCTTTCTATTCTTAGCCTCGTTAATCATCTGTAAACCATGACGAACAAGTATCCTATTTTCATCTATCAATGGAACGATATCTGCTATTGTTCCAAGACATACGATATCTAGATATTTTTTAATATTTGGTTGATTTTCTAATGTGTAAACTGATTGTCTTCTAAGATAAGTGCGAAGTGCCATGATAACTTTAAATGTTACACCAACACCTGCTAAACCTTTAAATGGATATTTGTCACCTGTGATCATAGGATTGATAATCGCTGTCGCTGCATCAGGTAGGTTTTCTGATTGTTGATGATGATCTGTGATAATAATATCTATACCGATTGATTTACTGTATGCCACTTCATCAATAGCCGATATACCGCAATCAACAGTTATAATTAATTTAGCATCTCTTGTAGCAATTTCGTCTATTGCAGATGTGTTAAGTCCATAACCCTCTTCAAGACGGTTTGGTATATAATAAACTACATCTGCACCAACTTCTTGTAAAAACATATATAATATAGATGTGGAAGTTACTCCATCTACATCGTAATCACCATATATACATATACGTTCGCCACCTTTAATAGCTTGGTATATACGTTCTACCGCTTTATCCATATTAAGGATATCAAACGGATCTCTTAACTCAGATAATGGCGATTTTAGAAATTTATCTATATCCGCACTTGTTCGCAAGTTTCTTTTATAAAGCACTTCAGCCAATATATAAGATATCTTTAACTCATCTGAAATCTCTTTTAAACTTGCTCTACTAACACTCTCATAACGCCAAAACGCATAACCGCCTTTTGATATAACGACTACCGCTTCTGTTATCTCTTCTTCTTCTTTAATATTAATCATAGTAAATAGTACTATACCTCTTTTTACATATAATTAATAGATTTATTTATCACTAAAAGAAAAATGACCACTGCAACTCTAAGTCAGAGTTCCTTTTGCCGAATTCATATGCATATTTATACGACAACATTAACGAGTTATTTCTAGTTATTGCACCCGTTAATGAAATTGTTCCAGATGTTCGTTGAGCGTATCCATTAGATGCGATCGGATCATTAAACGGATATATTAGATACTCACCTATAATTAATAATTTAATAAAATCATATGTGAACGATATTCCAACATTCGCTCCCAAACCTAAACCTACATAATATTCATACGGAGAGCCGAACGATAAATCACTGTCTGATACAATAAAAAGATAAATATTTTCAGCTAGTAAAAATGTTACCCCAGCTCCACCTGATACATAAGGAGTGAAATAATCGTTATAATTGCTATACGATCTCTGCTCCCCTCCTATATCAAACTTGAACGATACTCCTTTTCTAAAACTGTTTATAGGTGAGTATGATCCAAATGATAAAAATGTAGCATCTTTAACATTAAAGTAATTATTACTTATATTATACCTAAGGTTTAGATCAAAAAAAGCAACCCTTGAATTTGGTATAAAACCGATATCTATATCTTCTAATGAATGAAACCCTAATCTGAAACCTAACTCGGTATACACACTATCATTATATAAACCAGCACCTGCTGTTAATCTAATTAAACTATGTCCCTGATCTGGCCTTGTGCCTTTATCAATACTGTAATCATTTTTTAATTTATATTTACTTCGCTCACCTAATAAATAAAGCGTTCTATCTTTATACTCGTATGGATTAACATCGCTATCCTTATCAATTATTTTATATCTGTAAATCTCATAAGTTAAATCAAGCATAGAGGTCTTCTCTAAATCTGTATAATCACCCTCTGTAATCGCCTTAATATCAGTTTTATTATCAGCTACACTTTCAGCAAGTTTCACAGATTTTGATGGAAGTTTCGATGCAATAGCGTAAACAACCTTCTGATGTGATGGTCTGAAATTCATATCATCAATAAGGTTATTATCCTTTATAACTCGGATAGTATCTGATGGAATTTCTATCACTACAGAGTTTGCTAACCTTAACTCTGGTCTTCCTGACTCTAATAAAAGTAGTAAATGATACGAACAATTTTCATCTAAAAAGAAGTAATCAATATTAATATTTTGCATCTCCCATAAATGATCTGCAATTTTACGACTCTCTTCTTTTGTAAAGTTTAAATCATATTCCCATATATCTCGTTTCTCCACACTGCTATATTTAAAGGTTGAAACATAGAATTTATTAACCGAAAAATAACCCTCATAATAACCTGTAAACCCACCAAAAAACTGCATAAAGACATTTGCATTCTCAGCTTCAAGTGCAGTATATGATACTCCATATCCAAGCAGAGGCACATTCTCTTTTCCATTTATCCTGAGCAATACATGTCCGAAAATTGATGCAGGATTTTCTAAATAAAGAAACGGAAACACAGCAGTTATAGATGTTGGATCAAGTTTCTCCATATAATCATCGTACGATGCACAACTAACTTCTGGAAGTAAAGACTTATCCACTCCTAAATTTTCAACTATAAATTTTGTTCGTGATGGAAAACGACAGATCGGATGATTGTCATCAGCCATACTTTTTAATCCATAACTGTTATCACGACTATCATCATTTACTATATTGTTTTGAGTGTGATTATCATTATTGATATCATTTTGGGAATAATTATCATTATTTATATTATTTTGAACGTAATTGTCATTGTTTGCATTGTTTTGAGTGTGATTATCAATATTTACTATATCGTTTTGAGTGTAATTATTAATATTTACGTTATTTTGAGTATGATTGTCTGTATTTATACTGTTTTTTGAATATTTACTATTACTGAAATTATCTGATTTTTTGGTAGCAGTAAAAAGTGCTCGTATCGTTGCGTTAAGTTCTGCCTTAGAATTTTTTTTACCATTTTCAGCAAAAAAGAATTTATCATCATCTACAAGAGATCTTTTTTTCATAAAAGCATTCTCTTTATAAAGCATTAAAACGTCCCACTCTCGTGCATTATACAGCTCTTCACTATTTGCAAGATCAACAATATAATCAATATATTCATCAATATCAAACTGCTTCATATTTGATTGTGAAAAATCACACTGCTTCACAGGTTTGAAAATATTTATATTATTAAACATTTCTTGTGGTTGAATATCTTTAGAATTATCAAAAAGATTGTTATACGAATATGATGGAACAACTAATAAAACTAGCAGAATGATAGGCACGTAGATTAGTTGATTGATATGGTGTTTATTCATTTATATACTGCTTTACTCTTGAGTTAAAATAATAAAGATGCATTGTTCAATTAAACAACACATCTTTAAACTATCTAAAATTAATAATTAAATCTAGCTGTTAAGCTCAACGATCTTAACTATAACTTGATCAGCTGTTACATTACCGTTAGGGAAAATAACAACAAAATTTTCTTGCAATAAAGAAGCAAATTTTGAAGTATCCGTAACTTGTAATAAAGCAGCAACAGAATTAAGTGTTTCGCCTTGTCCCATTGCAACATCTTTAGCGAAATCATCCATGTTCTCAGCGATAAATATTTCTACTTCTTCGTATTTAACTACTGAATTTATTGCACCTTGACAACCTACAGTACCTGTTGTCATAGAAAATGGAGAGTAAAATGTACCATTAGTACTTGATGCAAACACTTGTAACAACCAACCACCGTTAGTTTGTCCAACTGATTCAAATAATAAAGTTCCAAGACCACAACCAACGTTGTTTTTCAGTTTTCCAGCTTGCGCCAATGTAGGAATACAAATAACAGTAAATAAAACTAAAACTAGTAACTTTTTCATATAAAACCCCTATTAAAATAAAACGAATGTTAGTTTATAAAATTTTAAAACATAATGCAACATATATATTAAATCTAAATTAGTTTATATATACACTCGGTTATTTAATCATAATACAACATATATATCTCTCTATTAAAACAGAATAAATTCATTTTTTAATAACTGTTTGAATATAAATATACTACAATTTAAATCATAAACATTAGATTTTAATTATAGTTTTATTTAGAAAAATAATGTTTTTAGAAAAATTATTTTAAAAAATTAATAATACTCATCTTATTATGAATATTAACAATTATGTTCGCATGACTATCTTTTTCATACATATGTATATCTTTGCTATAATTATCTGGGATGCTATTAAACAAAATTACTGCATTATTATAATTAATAAATTTATCTCCCCTGCTATGGATCACAATATTTTCAGCAGCTTTGCTTTGTGGTACAAATTCTATAGCTGAATTATTATCAGGAAAACTCCACTTAACTGGATATTGAAAAAGATATGTTAAAAATGATGATGCAGCAACTTCTTTTCCGATACTGCTCCAACTTGTGAATGTGCTATCGAGAACTAATTTAGAGATATTATCTGCAAATTTTGAGTTCGCAGCAACAGCTGCTGCTGCTTGTCCACCTAGACTTTGTCCCCACACGATTATATTTTCATCACCCTCGTATAGCTCCATAAAAGCATCCATAATATCTAGACTATCTTTCATGAATAACTCAATTGATGGTTTACCTTGTGATATTCCATACCCTCGATAATCAGGGATAAATAAATCATAGCCATGATCTGCTAACCAGAAAAGCTGTAAACTTTCTGTAGATATATTTCTCGCATTACCATGAAAAAATAGTATCACTCCTTTTCTATCAGGGGTTTTAGATTTCACATTCCACGCATGAAGAGTTATATTATCAGTCGTTTCTATAGAGTAATCTTCAACAGCATATTTAACCTGCATAGGATTATAATATAACGTCTTGTTCGGATGAAAAAACAAACTCTGACAAGCAGTAAATAAAAATACCGATACCACCATTATCAGAAAATAAATCTTTCTCATCTATACCACTCTTTAAAAATACAAAAATTACTTTATCACAATCTATACATTGAACACGATCAAAATAATAACTGAAATTATATCATTATAAAAATCACACAAAAAATAAATCTAAAATTCTATAACCTTAAAATTCTATAACTCTGCTTCGATTTTTTCAGCGATTAGAGTACTCTGTTTTGTGCAATCATTTAAACCGATACCGTAAAGAACATTTCCACCGATATATATTCCACCTATCTCGCTACAAGCTGATTCAATTTTTGCAACCTTCTCACCATGTCCAACATAGTATTGAGGGATAGCTTTATCGTATCTAAATGTATATGTGAAATATGGATCGGTATGTACACCTAAAATATCTTTTATAGATTTTATAGATATAGCCAATAACTCATCATCAGTCTTATTCATTAACTCTTTTTTTGTATCTCCACCTGTTAACACACGTAGAAACTTTTTACCTTTTGGTGCTTGTGCAGGGAACATAGATGATGTGAATAATGCTCCTAAAATATCTCTACCCTCTTTAGTTGGGATAAGATAACCGAAACCGTTAAGCGAGTCATCCATATCTGAATTGTTGTAACCAAGTCCCGATACAAATATCGGTGAGTATGGAATTGATAACAACGTTTCTGATAACTCTTTATCTAGTTTATCTAAAAATACAGATGAACAGTATGCAGGAGATGTTACAATAACTTTATCAAATTGGTGTTTCTCTTTGCCTACTTTAATAATAAATTTACCATCTTTCTTACTGACTTCATCAACGCTTGACGACAATTTAATATCAACACCGTTTGCTACACAAACTTTTGCAAGATCTTTAACAGCCTCACCCATACCACCTTCATAAGATAAAAGTATTCCACCAGGACCACCAGGACCTGCTTTTTTATTTCCTTTCTTTCTTCTTTTTAAAGATAACAACGATTTAATTAAACCACCGTACTCTTGCTCAAGATTTTTGATAACTGGGAATGATGAATTAATACTCATCTTCTCAGGGTTACCAGCAAATATACCTGAAACCATCGGAGAGATAAGATAATCTAAAGCTTCAACACCTAATCTACGTTTTATAAAATCAGCTAGACTTTCATCATCTGAACTGCCTTTTTTAACAAAAAATTCAATAGCTAAACGTATCTTACCTTTGAAAGATATTAATGGAGATTTTAGAAATGCTAGACCCGTTTCAGGTAGGCGAACCAATTTATTATTTCGCTGTATAAATCGTTTTCTTGCTGAGTCTTCACTCCTAACAAGTTTATCCGATAACCCAGCTTCAGTAAATATATCTAATGTGAATGGCTTGCTATTCAAGAAACCGTTAGTTCCAGCTTCAACATCGTAGCCATCTTTATGAACAGTTTCTATCGTTCCACCAAGTCTTGATGATGATTCAAACAATGTAGTTTCAACACCCTTATCTTTTAATTTAGATAACTTAAACGCAACAGATACTCCAGATATTCCACCACCGATAATAGCAACTTTCATAGATACCCACCTTTTATATATTTCTATACAACTTACGTATTACATATTTCTATACAGTAAAAATTAGATAAAAACCAATTAAATCTCTCAACTTAATCAATAGTAAAACGATCAATTAAATCTCTCAACTTAATCAATAGTAAAACAATCAATTAAATCTCTCAACTTAATTAATAGTAAAATATTTGAAAATAGTTAATTTAAGTAATACGAACTAATTTGTTTCAAAACAACTTGGTATTACATCTGTTGGGTTATTGATAGGAAGAAGTACAATGCTACCATTATAACTATTCTTCAACATTTTACATATCTCTATATTATACTTATTATCAATATAATCAATACCTTTTCTAAATGGCTTGACTTGTAACTTCATAATAACTCTATTTGAAAACGGTATCTGATCGATACTCGTCTTTGCGATATCTAAAATATATGTCACTGTTTCTTCGTAACTCATTTCAAGTTCATTTGATATTTGATCTATATATCCCATCACTGCAACATAATCTACAGGGACAGAAAGCAATCCTGAAATTGTTTGGCTATACCATGCTAACCCTTTCTCTCTATAAAGTGGAGTTTCATAATAAATGTTTACAGCGAGTTTTATATCCTTGTTCTCTTTACGAACAGCAACCTTTAAATCACGCAACAAATTTATAAGATATTCATTCTTCCAGAGCGACCATATATAAAAAATATCGTTGTAGCCTGAGAAAACTTTCTTCCCATTATACTCTTTTATTTTATCAAAAAATATTGATGTTGCTGGACTAAAACCAGTATCAGCTTTGAAAAGATCTAAGGTGTGATTATCTGCACCTTCATTGTATTTTACGATAAAATCATCTTGAACAAGAATTCCATCTATATTATATTTTGCGAGATCTTTGAAAATCTTTATCAAACTATCTCTAATATCTTTCTTGAAAATATTAGCACCATAACCTTCAACTGTGCCACCATCAGGTGAAAATGATAGAGATCTATCTCGCTCTTTTAACTCAGTTATTGATCTAGTTGCCATCCACGCATATAAACTTATATCATTTTTATGTGCAGCTTTAACAATATCACCTAAGATATCTGCAACTGTACAAATCTCTTTTGTTTTAAAATATACACCTGAATCACATTTGATATCTAAACCGAGATGAGGTCTATCGCCTCTATTATGAAAAACTCTAAAGAAAGCGGTATTGACACCTTGCTCTTTTAACTCTTTAAAGAATTTGTTGTAATCTGAAAGATAGGCTGTATCCATTACAAAAACTTGAACACCGTTTATCTCTAAAAACTTTCCACCACCATCATTAGATGCTAATAGGTTATCAGAGATAAACAGTATCACAAGCAATATTGAAATTAATTTAACTTTATAACTTAGAATAATATAAAACTACTGGTTTTTAATTAAATCAGCATAGATCTTATAATCAGTTGCTAACTTCTGTTTTAATGCAACCGCCTCATCCATTGAGTTTGTTATTCCACATCTAACTCTATACCATGTTCCACTATTTTTAAGATCTATCTTCATAACAAATATATCTGGACATGCTACTTTATATTTTTTTACTGCATTATTTGCATCTATTTCAGATTGTAATGCCATAAGTTGTAATACAAATTTGCCCTCTGTTGGACTGCCTGGCTCAACTTTTTCACTGTATGTAGTCGATTTAGGCTCGGCTTTTACAACAGGTTTAGCATCAGCTTTTGGCTCAGCTTTAGGTTCTGCTTTTTTAGGCACAACTTTCTTGGCAGGAGTTTTTGAAACATCTCTAACAGGTTTTGGTTTCGCAGTAGGTTCTTTTTTTGTAACAACCTTCTCTCTAGCCTCAACAGGAGGAGTTGCAACAACTGTATCATTACGCATCTCTTCTTTATTATTGTTATCTATAGAAATCGTATCGCCTTTATTTGGGTCAGTTATAACTCTTGGAGTTACTACATCTGAAGTAATCTTATTACCATCCGAATCGCCATCTATCAGATCTCCACTAGACATTGATGATAGAAGAACCGATATCGCAAATATCGTTAATCCAAAACAAACAAGAACAACAAATACTATTAAAACTGTATCCCTAAACGAGTTCTTCTTTTTGTTATCAAGATTATTGTCCGTATTCATATCACTCATTTTTCACATCCTTTCTGGTGAGTTAACACCTAATATTTCTAAACCAGTCTTTATATTCTTAGCAACTGCCATCGCTAAAGTTAACCTTGCATCAGTTAAATCTTTATCATCATCCACTATCACCCTATTTGCATAGTAGTAACTATGAAATAACGAAGCAAGCTCTTGGAGATAATAAGCTATTCTATGCGGTTCATAATTTTCTGCTGACTGCTTTAATATATCTTTAAACTTCATTATAAATTTAATGATCTGTATCTCTGAGTCAAGAGTTAATCTATCTAAACCGTTACATAAAAGAAACTTATGCCCTCTTTCTTCAGCGTTAGATAACAAACTGTATGCCCTTGCATGCCCATACTGAACATAGTATACAGGGTTATCTGATGACTTAGACTTTGCTAAATCTAAATCAAAATCAAATTGTGAATCGAAACTACGCATATTATAAAAATAACGTGCTGCATCAACTCCTACCTCATCTATCAAATAAGATAATGGAATAAATTCACCAGATCTAGTCGACATACTTACTCGATTTCCATCTTTAATAAGTGACACCATCTGTATTAACTGCACCTTGAAGTTATCATTATTATATCCTAATGCTCCAATCGCAGAACGCATACGGCTCACATATCCATGGTGATCTGCACCCCAAATATCAATTAACAAATCGTAGCCTCTATCATACTTATCATCATGATACGCTATATCAGGTGATAAATAAGTGTACTCGCCTGATGATTTTTTTAATACTCTATCCTTATCATCAGAATATTTAGAAGATGAGAACCATAACGCTCCATCTTTTTCATATAAATTGCCAAGCTTATCCAATTTGTCTAACACTTTATCGACCAATCCACGATTATATAAAGTTTTTTCTGAATAATAATTACCGATACCTACTCTAAAATCTTTTAACGACCCTTCTATTTCTGCTAAAATTATATCAATTGCTTTTGATGTTGATATCTCAATCGCTTCTTTTTCATCTATATCTAAAATATCTGCTCGCTCTTTTTCAAGCAGATCTGCTATCCCATTTATATAATCACCGTGATATCCGTTCTCTGGAAAAGGGTACGATTTATCAACCTTCTGTTTAAGTCTTGCATAAACAGATAACCCTAAATTGTTCATCTGATTTCCAGCATCATTTATATAATATTCTGTATCAACATTATATCCAACATATGATAATAAACGTGCAAGCGAGTCGCCATACGCAGCCCCTCTACCATGCCCAATATGCAATGGACCTGTTGGATTTGCTGAAACATACTCTATCAACACTCGTTTATTGCCACCAATACCGATTTTAAAATAATCATCATTCGTTACGATATCTTTTAAAACTTCTGAGTAGTAACTTTTATCAACATATAAATTTATAAACCCAGCACCCGCAACCTCTATCTTAGAAACAATTGTGGTTAATGATTTTTCTAATTTTGATACGATATCCTCTGCTACATCTTTAGGTGATTTTTTTAAAAATCTTGCCAACTTCATCGCCATATTTACAGAGTAATCACCATGATCTTTATTATCTGGAATGATAATGCTGTAATCAATCTCTGAAACCTTGATAGCATCATTCTCTTTAGACAACTCTTCTAATAATATGCTTAACGCATCTGTGATTTTATCCTTCATATTTACTTCTCATCAATTATTATTCCTTGCTCTTTATACTCATTTAATTTGTTTCTAAGTGTTCTAACAGTTATACCTAAAACTTCTGCCGCTTTAGTTTTATTACTCTCATTATCTTTTAGAGTTTTCAGTATCAACTCTCTCTCAACATCAGCTATCGTCTTGCCTACTGCCTCATCATTTAAAATAGATGTATCGTTACTGCTTGTAACCTTAGTTGTGCTACCCGTTTTATTAAATGATAATTTATCCAGGTTGAAAGACTCAACAGTTATACCATGCAGAAACAGATCTGATGCTTCAATATTTTCACCTTTAGATAATACTACAGCTCTCTCTATTGTATGTTCTAATTCTCGGACATTTCCAGGAAAATCATAACCTTTAAGAGTTTGTAAAACTCCATCAGATAACTTTTTCTCAGCTTTATTATTTATTGCTGCATATTTTTTAACAAAAAATCTAGCAAGATCAGCTATATCTTCAACCCTTTGTCTAAGCGATGGAAGCTCCATAGATATCACATTTAATCTATAAAACAGATCCTCTCTAAAAGTGCCATCATCTACCATAGCTTTTAGGCTTCTGTTAGTTGTTGCAAGTATCCTTGCAGTAAGTTTAATTGGCTTAACACCACCTAATCTTTCAACCTCTTTCTCTTGCAGAACCCTTAATAATTTTGCTTGAAGATTGATCGGTATCTCACCTATCTCATCTAATAACAATGTTCCGTTATTTGCTAATTCAAACTTTCCAGCTTTAGGTTTATCAGCACCTGTGAACGCTCCTTTCTCAAATCCGAAAAGCTCACTCTCTAAAAGATTATCAGGAATAGCTGCACAATTGACTGCAATAAACTGTCCTGATGAGTGGTTAGAATTATCATGTATATATCTTGCTAAAACCTCTTTACCAGTTCCAGACTCGCCAGTTATTAAAACTGTAGATTCCGATTTCGCAACATCTTTAGCAAGTGCAAAAAGATGTGCCATATATGCACTCTTATACACTAAACCAACACTGCCCTCTTCATTAACATTCATACCTAGTGGTGCTTTAGAAAGTGTAGATAATTCAAATGTTCTTCTAATTAACTCTTCAATCACATTAGGTGAAAAAGGTTTTAATATATAATCATATGCACCTAATTTTAAAGCATCCACCGCTCCTGTAACTGTGCCATATCCTGTTACAAAACATACTGGAGTTTTTATACCAGAACCTTTTAACATCTCAAACATCGCAAGTCCATCAATATTAGGCATACGCATATCTGAAATTATTAGATCGTATAATCTATTTGTTGCTTTCTCAAAACCATCCATACCGTTCACTGCTGTGTCAACTATTATACCCATTCGTTTAATAGTTTCATAGATAGCCTCACGCATATTATCATCATCATCAACAACCAATATTCTCTTCTCATTATCCATTAATTAATCCTCTGAAGTTATATTAAAAATCGAAAATCATGACTTGCTAAGAGTCACTATTATGAACCTTGTGAACCTTGCTAGGAGTCACTATTGTGAACTTAGTTACAGAACCAGAACTGCCTTTTGAAGAAACTAATATATCTCCATCATGCGCCTTTATAATCTTATATGCTATAGACAATCCAAGCCCTGTCCCTTTTGCCTTCGTTGTTTGAAATGGCATAAATAAACGTGGCAACATATCTTCTGATATACCACTACCATTATCCACTATTGAAAAATATAATTTATTATCTTTTATCTCAGAACTCGCAGTGATCGTACCATTCTTTGAAACTGCATCACAAGCATTAGATATAACATTCATCACAACTTGTTTATACATATCTGCATCGCAATATATTTTATGATCATCATTTAACTTATTTATAAAATGTACAGACCTATCTTTTATTATATGCTGAAGATATAAAACAACCTCATCAACTATATCTGAAAGGATATACTCGTTTTTACTTACTGTAACTTCTTTTGTAAATAAAAGTGTATTTGATATAAGTGCATTAATATTTCTAACACCTTTAATTATCGACGATACTAATCTTTTTTTCTCAGGATCACTCTCTAAATCTCTTGCTAGTAGCGATGCAAAAAGTTCTATCGATCCGAGTGGATTACGAACTTCATGAGTAATGTTTGCAACCATCTCACCCATTAATTGTAACTTCTCATTTCTTGATTTTTCATTCTCTAAAATCTTCATCTTAGTTATGTTCTCAATTATATAAACGTAACCAAAATTATCCTCTGATCTTATCGAACTTATACTTAAATGAAAGTATGCCTCTTCTATCTTAAAATCATAAATTCCCTCTGTGCTAAACTCTCTTAACATATCGAAAATTCTTTCTTCAGAATATTTATTTATCAACTCTTTAGCGGCTTTGTTTCTTAGAAAAACACCCTGCTTGATAGTCGTTGCAATTATAGCGCCTTCAATATTGTTTATAACAGAATCTAAAAGCTCATACACTTCTTGATACTTCTTATTAGATAACGCATAAAGCTCTTGGAATTTAGAATCTTGTTCCTTCAACGCTTTAATTAGTTCATCTTTCTCTTCTAACGCTTTTAATAACTCTTTCTCTGTCATTTTATTTAACTATTCCCACCTAAATACTATAAATATAAAACCATCACAATGATCAAAACTAAAGCTAATAACAATACTTAAATAAAACGTCAAACCCTCTTACAACTTTATCATAAAAATTGTAAGCTATCTTAAAATATTATCCTACTTAAGAGTATCTTTCCAGTTATCTTCTTCCATTTCACCCTTTGCTATACCTGCATAAATCGAGTCTGGTATGTCCTTAACAAGTGTTCTGTAATATCTGTAACCCCTATCTTGATCATTCATATTGATAAAAGATTTACCTAAATAATATAACGCTTCTGCTTTCTTCTCATCATTCTCTTCTCGTGCGATAACATAACTGTTAAGCGGTTCAACTGCTGCTGTGAAATTGTTTCGTCTATAATTTATAAGTCCAACATCAAGAAGGATATCATTACTGCCTTCAAATTTAGCCTCTGAATTCGCTTTCAACACATTATATATATCAAGAAGAATAGCCTCTCGTTTATCATCATTTAATACGTTCTTAGATAACTTATATTTGATCCTTGTAGCTTCACTAATATCTGATGTATATAGATCTAAAATTTCCTCTGCCTTATCAAACTGAGAAGGATCTATTCGTGATGTGACATACTCTAAGTTCATAGCATTTAACAGATTAATATTAAAATTATTAGGGTTCTTATTTAGCAACAATCCTAACATTACATAATTTTCTGTAGCAACAGGAGTAAGCTCGTTATACATATTCTCTGCAACATCAACTGCACCAATATTGTATGCTGATCTTGCAACATCAATTAAAATTTTATTTAACTCAGTCTTATCTTTTAAAGTGCCAACAAGCTCTTTACTATCATTATACAACTCTAAAACATAATCATATTTATCATCGCTATACGCATTTTTTATCTCAGTAACTATCGTATCAACCAATAGGTTTTCAACCTTGCCGTATGATTTACCATTAGGGAAAATGTTCTTATACTCTTTTGCTAAAGACACACTACTGCTAAAATTTTCCACCGCTATATTCATAGATAATTTTTTGTAATATGAGTCATCAAGAAGTTTAAGCAGTCTATCTAATTTCGCCTCACTAATATTATCCTCTTGAATTAATTTCTCTACAACAGCTATTGTTTCATCAAGTTTGTTATCAGTATATAAAGCTATTATATCTCTATAATAGAGTTCATCTGCCATATCATCAATTCTATCTTGGTACTTGGTATCTGGATATAAAGCTAGAAAATTATTAACCATACCCTCAAGGTTTTCATAATCTTTATCTATAAATACTTTCGTTAAATTCATAATCATTATCTCTTCTCTAATATCCATTACTTCTTGAATATTTGGAGAGAAAGCATAACTGTCAATAAACTCATTCGCAGCAATTAACGCCTCAGGATATCTCTTCTCATTATACAACGCTTTAAGAAGAAGGTATTTTACATCCATGCTAAACATACCTGTATCGCCTGTTGCTAAAAGAGGTTTAAAAAACTCATTCCAATAATCGTGATCCTTAGATGTGAAATATTTATTAGCATACTCAAGTAAAGCTTTCTGACCTACCTCTTGATCAAGATATAACTCTCCCATTTTAAGAAGAAGTTGATCTGCTTCCTCTTCCCTGCCTAACTTAGTTAAAATCTTAGAGGTAGACTTGATCGCATTTATAGTTTGAGTGCTTTCAGGATAATTTGTATATATTCTCTCATATAAATTTAAAGCATCTGCATACTTTCTCTTCTTCTCAAATGTGTCTGCCATTCGAAACAGCTCTTCACTGCCTGTGCTTGGATTATCCATAAACTCTGCAATATCTAAATTAATATATGCTTCGTAAGCTGAATCATAATCATCCATACTATGATGAAGTTTGCCAAGCTCTGAATATATAAACTCTCTATTATCAATATACTGTTCTGCATGATCATTATATACATCAATCGCTTTATCAAATTGATACAATCTAACATATAACTCTGCCATCTTTATCATAGCAACTTTCTGCGACTCAACATCAGGAAGTGAATTGTATACTTTCTCATATGTGAAAATAGCTTCATACAACTGTCCTATATGCTCCTTCGCCTCAGCAGATCTAAATAGAGCATCAGCTACCCTTACATTATCTGGATAGAGTTTAACAAAATTATCAAATGTTTCGTACGCATCAATATAATAATCTTGATCGCTCTCACCTAGCAACATATATACCTTGCCTAATTTATATAACGCCTCTTGTCGATAAAATTCGTTTTTAGATTTTTTCAAAACATCATTTAATATATTAGCAGCTCGTGCATACCTTTTTTCAGTTACATATACATCAGCATCAGCTATCTTATCCTCTAAATCTCTATCCTCAACAATAGATGTGCTTTCAGTTAGTAACGGCTTGCCTACTCCATACGACATTAATATATCTGCATCACCTAATTTTTTAGTAGCTACAATTTTTAATCCATCAACATCGTTTATAACAGAAAAATCTGCATCCTTTGATACATAAAATGTAAATTGATTGTCACGTGCAACAACAGAATCAATAAACCTGTTATCTAAGTTTTGAACAAAAGGTTCTTTGATTTTTTGATGGAAAACAATAACAACCGAGCTAGGACCTTTCTGTATAGACTTAACTAATGCCGAGTTCACTTTTATATACGCCTCGACTGAAAAATCGTTCGAACGCAGAAGCAACTCTTGAGCATAAGAGGTTATTGATACAAGAAATATTAATTTAAGTGTAAAGATAATTTTCAACATATTCCAATTATTTTATTTATTATACAGATAATTGCAAGATAAACTTATCAATAAGCAATATTAGTTCATATTATATTGTTGCAAAAATGTTAAAAATATAATACTATTAGGGTCATAATGGATTAAAATATCCTCCGGAGATTGATTAAGTGGCTTTAGATCATAATATTCTACTTGAAACTGGAACTAACGAATTTGAAGTAGTCGAATTCATAATATCTGATGGAGAGACTAAATATCACTTCTGTATTAACGTCGCAAAAGTGATAGAAGTTATAAACTTTCCCAATGTTAGACACCTGCCTGATCTCGATGAAGTAATCATCGGTACGGCAAATATACGTAAAAAAGTTGTACCAATAGTCGATTTATCAAAATGGCTTAAGGCAACAAGTACCGAACCTAATGAAAATAAAAAAGTTATTGTAACTTATTTTAACAAAATATTTAATGGGTTTCTTGTAGACGAAGTTGTTCGTATTCATAGAATAACTTGGAAAGATATTAAAGATTATTCGTCAATGGCCGATCTAAAGCTAGTAGACAGTGTCTTGGGTGTCGTTAATATTGACGGGAAATTAATTCAGTTATTAGACTTTGAAAGAATAATTGCAGAAATAAGCCCTACCACAATGACATCTCAAATTGCAAATATTGATCTAAGTCTTTTTGATGCAAGACAAGGTAAAGTGATTTATCTTGCGGAAGATTCAGCAGTTATAAGGAAAGTTCTTGAAGCAAATTTTAAAAGAGCAGGCTACATCGTAAAAGTTTTTGAAAACGGTGGAACTCTATTAAATGCATTTTCTGAACGTATTCCTGATGTTGTTGTAACTGATCTTGAAATGCCCGGAACATCAGGAGATTTTGTTGTGAGAACGATAAGAAAGAATAAAGATTTCAACTATATTCCTATTATCATTTTTTCGTCAATGGCATCTGTTGAAAATGAAAGGAAGCTTATAAGTATTGGAGCTAACCTTGTGTTAGGCAAACCTGAACTTGATCAACTTATTAGAAAAGTTGATGAGCTGACTCTGAATAATGAATAAAGAGGTTCTTCTATGAAGGTAATATTATTGATCGTCACCCTATTCACAACTCTAGGTTGTGCTACTGAAGAAGCTGTACGAAGAAGTTTAACGAATATTAATGAAGAGTTAGTTGTGATGCAAAAATCAATAACTGACAATCAAATAGCGTTAGAAGAAACAAATGCTATAACTGTGGCTACTCAAGCTGAAATCGCTGCGAATACAGACGCAATTGCAGAACTTAGAGCAGAAATAGCCTATGTTAATAACGAACTAATACTTCTAAAAAACACTGGTGGCAGTAAAAAATCTGGTAGATCAATGATTAACTCTAACGCTAATCAAAATGCTCTTAAAGGCACTGACAGATCTGCTCCTATTATCATTGAAGAAACTGATGTTGAAGGAATGATTATTGATTTAAATAAAAACAGTAAAACTCCTGATATCGTTATAATAGATGATGCTGTTGCTACAAAAAGTTCTACTTACTCATTTGCAATGGAACTTCTTAAATCAAAAAAATATACAGACTCTAGAGCAAAATTTCAAGAGTATATTGATAAATACCCTGGAGATGCATTAGCTAGTAATGCTCAATATTGGATAGGTGAAACATACTACTCTCTAAACAGCATGAACGAAGCACTTAATGCATTTGAAATGGTTGTAGCTAACTATCCTAGATCTTCAAAAGTGCCTGATGCACATTTGAAAATAGCTTTTATTAAAGATGTTACTGGAAAAAGACCTGAAGCTGTTGAAATTTTAAATACAGTTATCACTTCATATCCTAAATCTACATCTGCTAAACTTGCTAAACAAAAATTACGTGCTTGGGGAAGATAGTCCCTATATAATTGTATATTAATAATAGTAAATATATTTATCCACATCTTAATCGGTGTGGATAATTTTTATTTATAGATACAAATATCAGAACTTTATATCTACGTAACTATTTAACTACCTCAAATTTATTAAATAAAATAATCTCTATAATTTCATCAATGATTACTATTACAAAAGTAATCATATTTTAAACTTGATAGATATTATGATTTCAGCTATAGTTACAAGATAATGCTAGAAGAAAAAAAAAGAGTGGGAACAGAAATAATGAACAACAAATTCTATAATCAGTTAAATGATTGTACAAATCAAGCAGCTATTAAATTTAACGATAATCAAGATTATAGTGTCAACTTAAAAGAGGCATGTGCACATATTGAAGATGCTATGAAAACATCATCTAATATCGCAAAAGATGCATGGAAAATTGAACGTATCTGTCTTGGCTTTGATAGAAATATTAGTGCTAATAAAGCATCAATAAAAATCAGTTCTAGAGTTTCTGGATGCGACTATGCTTTAAAAGATCTATCTAGCTTGCAAATGAACTCGACAAAATATGTTTCAGATTGTGTTGCTCATAACCCTAACGATCCTAATGAAAAAACAGCGTACCCTAAAGAAGTTGCCGCTAGTTTAAGATATCTTCTAAATATAAAAAACTCATCTTTTGTTACTAATGAAACTTATGAATTTTATAAAATGAGAGGAGAGTTGCTTAAACACTCATTCCAACACTTTATAAAAGAGAAACAAGAAGCTTTTAATAAACATAAAATTCCACCAACTGCACGTCCAAAAAGCAGAATTTTCCCAAAAAGAAAACATAGAAAAGCTGATAAAAGATATTAATATTTTTTATACTTAAAAACTTTATTAGATGAAATTTTGCACATTTTAAAGTTGATATAAATTAACTTAGAAGATTTTATCTAGTAAAAATATCTAACTGCAAGTTCAAGGTAATCAATAATTACAACACTTCACATAGTAAATAATACCTAACTGTAAGTTCAAGGTGATCAATAATTACAACACTCCACATAGTAAATAATATCTAACTGCAAGTTCAAGGTGATCAATAATTACAACATTTCACATAGTGAAAAATATCTAAATGCAAGTTCAGAGCGATCAACCATTACAAAATTTTAAATCACTTTAACATACAATTTCAGTATCAAACTTATCAATAAACAACCTACCATAATATAAATATTGACTTCAATACCATATTAGCATATTATAATATCATAATATGATTACAGGGAGAGAATTATGGGTTTTGGAGAATTATTTATTAATGTATTTATTAAAATGACTTGGTTATCGGATATAATATATTATATGTTTGGGGTTTTGAATTTAGATTTAAATCAAAAGATAGTTATATCTTTACACTTTTTTTTATATGAAGTTGTGAAAATTTTTATATTAATTTCAGTTATTATTTTTATGATCTCGTATATCCAGTCTTATTTTTCATCAAACAAGATTGAAAAGATGTTGATAAAATATAAAGGTATTCGTGCAAACTTAATCGGTGCAGGGCTTGGAATTATATCTCCATTCTGTTCGTGTTCGTCTATCCCGATCTTTATCGGTATTGCAAGAACTGGCGTTCCGATCGGTGTATCGTTCTCATTTCTGATCGCATCACCATTAATAGATTTAGCATCACTAATCTTTTTAATTACAATTTTTGGAGTGAAAATCGGTATAATTTACACAGTGATAGGTGTTATTTTAGCCGTTACTGCAGGTGCGATTATCGAAAAACTGGATCTCAAAAAAGAACTATTATTAGATAAAGAAAGTAGTAGTTGTGGAACTGGTGGCAATACGGTTACTAGTAATTGTGGAACTGGCGACAATGCTGTTACTAGTAATTGTGGAACTGGCGACAATGCAGTTACTAGCAGTTGTGGAACTGGCGACAATGCTGTTACTAGTAGTTGTGGAACTGGTGGCAATACGGTTACTAGTAATTGTGGAACTGGCGAC
>CAMRCY010000018.1 GCA_947041165.1 uncultured Deferribacteraceae bacterium
CTAATTTAACCGACAAAACCAAAGTAACTACATTGGCGTTATATTTGTATACAGACACATCACTTGATATATCCGAATTTACGAACCTTACGGAGCTTACGTTAATTAATCTAAGAGAATTAACAGGACTTGATCTATCTGCACTCACGAACCTTACGAACATTACGGTAAGTAGTCTAGCTAAATTAAATACACTTGATCTAGCTAAACAGACGAACCTTACGGAACTTACGGTAGGTTGGCTTGGTAGCGTATCAACACTTGATCTATCTAAACAGACGAACCTGACGGAGCTTACGTTAAAAAGTATGCGTAATTTAACAACACTTACTCTACCAACTAATACACCGAACCTTACGAAACTTACGGTATATGATCTAGGTATAGCAACACTTGATCTAACTAAACTCAAGAACCTTACGAAACTTGATGTACGTCGTCTACACCAGTTAAAAGCAACAACACTTGATCTATCTGCACTCAAGAACCTTACGTACCTTTATGTAAATCATCTCGATATAGCAACACTTGGTCTATCTAAACTCACGAAACTTACGGAACTTCATGTAAATAATCTAGCCACATTAACAACACTTATTCTACCAACTAATGCACCGAACCTTACGAGCCTTAATCTAGTTCATCTAGAGGTATTACAAACACTTGATCTATCTGCACTCACGAACATTACGTACCTTGATGTATGGAATCTAGATATAGCAACACTTGACCTATCTAAACTCACGAACATTACGAACCTCAATGTAAGTTATCTGGGTATACCAACACTTGATCTATCTAAACTTACGAACCTGACGAAACTCTATGTAGGTGATCTAAGTGGATTAACAACACTTGATCTATCTGCACTCAAGAAACTTACAACACTTAATGTATATGATCTAGCCAAATTAACAACACTTACTCTACCAACAAATGCACCAAACCTTACGGGACTTGATGTACGTAATCTAGCTAAATTAACAACACTTGATCTATCTGCACAGACGAACCTTACGAAACTTCAGGTAGATAATCTAAATCAACTAACAACACTTACTCTACCAACCAAGACAAAGAACCTTACGAACCTTATTGTAAATGATCTAGGTATAGATGAGCTTGATCTATCTAAATTCACTGCGAGTTTAACAACTTTAGATTTAAATATTAACACTGCCCTTAATCAATTAAATCTAGGAACTAAACCATTTGCAAATAAATTAACCGTAACAGGATTTGGAAATTCAGCGTTGGACAGTATTAATAAAATCACTCACCCTACCAGTAAAATAGAGATAACTTTAAAATCTCCAGATATTAATTATTCTCCTAAACCGTAATAATTTTTTAACCTATATACCGAACGCTCTGAAAATGGGCGTTCTTTTTTATTTATTTTTCATGTAATTTTCATATATTTTTCCATCTATTTTTTATATATTTTTTTATACGATTAATGATATAATAAATATTACATTATATGAGTTATAATTTTAGTAGAGATCTGTTTGTTGCGAATACACATATTTTTACAACATTTAATTGGAGAATTATTTTATGAAGTTTCATACGTTCAAATCATTTATATTACTAACTTTCACAGCGATTATTTTCACAGCGTGTGTTGATGAAAAAACACCACCTCCACCACCAAGCACTAATTGTGCAATAACAGAAACAGATATTAAATGCACAAACACTTTAGTAGATGATGATATTGACTTTATTAATATTCATAAAGCAACTATCACATCACTTGATTTAACAGCGATACGAAATATGATAATACAGAAACAGTTAGATAAGATTACATCAACAGATTTCCCTCTGTTAGATAATCTATCTATCACTGGCAATTATAATCTCACAAGCTTAAACCTAGCAAAATTTCCTGCTCTTACAAAACTAAGTGCAATAGATGTAACTGGTATTACTGGGTTTAATGATATTAAAAACAAACTAACAACTATAGAGGCATCTAAGGAAAGTGGAATACTTCTTGCCGATATAATAGGTGTAACTGACAAAACCAAAGTAACAACATTGGGGTTGAGTGGCTATGAAGAGACATCACTTAATATATCTGAATTTACGAACCTTACGAACCTTAATTTAGATTCTATGAACTTAATAACACTTGATATATCTAAACTCAAGAAACTTACAAAACTAAGTGAAGACGGTATAGAGAAGATTACTGGGTTTGATGATATTAAAAACAATCTCACAACTATAGACATATCTAGTGGAAGTGGAATAAAACTTGCCGATATAATGGGTATAGCCGACAAAACCAAAGTAACTACATTGCAACTAATTGGTTATGAAGAGGTTACACTTGATCTATCTGGATTTACGAACCTTACGAGCCTTACATTATATCATATACCTATAACAACACTTACTCTACCAACTGAGGCAAATAACCTTACGAACCTTGAGTTATATAATATATCTATAAGGACACTTGATCTGTCGGCACTCACGAACCTTAGGAAACTTAAGGTATGGAATCTAGATATAGCAACACTTGATCTTTCAGCACTCAAGAGACTTACGAACCTTAGGGTAGATTATCAAGATATAGCAACACTTACTCTACCAACTGAGGGAAATAACCTTAAAACACTTATTGTAAAACAACTACCCAAATTAACCAAACTTGATCTGTCGGCACTCGCGAAACTTACGGAGCTTCATGTAGAGAGTATGACTGGCTTAACAGGACTTGATCTGTCTAAACTCAAGAGCCTTACGAAACTTGAGATAACGTATATGGGTAACTTAACAACACTTGATCTATCTGCACTCAAGAACCTTACGAACCTTAGGGTACATGACCTAGGTATACAAACACTTGATATATCTGCACTCACGAACCTTGCGAAACTTACGGTATGGAGTATCGATAAGTTGACAACACTTGATCTGTCGAAACTCACGAACCTTACGAAACTTGAGGTAGAGTATATGAGTAACTTACCAACACTTGATCTATCTGCACAGACGAACCTTACAACACTTAATGTATATGATATAGCCAACTTAACAACACTTGATCTGTCGGCACTCACGAACCTTACGAAGCTTTATGCAAGTCGTCTACCCGTGTTAACCAAACTTGATCTGTCTAAACTCACAAACATTACGGAGCTTACTGCAAGTGATCTACCCGAGTTAACAACACTTGATCTACCAGCTAATGCAAAAAACCTTACGGATATTGATGTACATGATATACCCAAATTAATAACACTTGATCTACCAACTAATGCACCGAACCTTACGGAGCTTACGTTAATTAATCTAGGTAAATTAACAACACTGACTCTACCAACTAATGCACCGAACCTTACGAACCTTACGGTAGAGAATACGTATAGTTTAATAACACTTACTCTACCAACTAATGCACCGAACCTTACGAACCTTAATATAGTTTATCTAGATCAATTAAAAACACTTGATCTACCAACTAATGCAAAAAACCTTACAAGACTTAAGATATATAGTCTAGATCGATTAAAAACACTTGATCTATCTGGATTTACGAACCTTACGAGCCTTGAGGTAGATACTCTACCTATAAACGAGCTTAATCTATCTGCACTTACGAACCTTACGAACCTTAAGGTAACTAGCCTATCTCTAAGAACATTTGATCTATCGAAACTCACGAACCTTACGAACCTTAATATATATAATCTAGATATACACACACTTAATTTATCTAAACTTACGAACCTTACGAAACTTAGTGTAAGTACTCTATTCATGTTAAGGACACTTGATCTTTCTGCGCTCACGAACCTTACGGAGCTTAATGTAGAGTATATCGGGGACTTAATAACACTTACTCTACCAACTAATACACCGAACCTTACGAACCTTAGGGTATATAAGCTAGGTATACAAACACTTGATCTGTCGACACTCACGAACCTTACGGAGCTTAAGGTAGGGTATATGGGTAAGTTAACAACACTTGATCTGTCGGCACTCAAGAACCTTACGAACCTTATTGTAAAAGATATGACTGTACTAAATACACTTGATCTACCTGCACTCAAGAAACTTACGAACCTTGAGATAACTGACTTATCTATACAAACACTTGATCTATCAAAACTCACGAACCTTACGGAGCTTATGGTATGGAATATGAATAAGTTAACAACACTTGATCTATCTGAACTCAAGAACCTTACGTTCCTTAATGTAAATGATCTACCCGAGTTAACAACACTTGATCTATCTGCACTCACGAACCTTACAACACTACTTAAGGTAAAGGTAAGTGATCTAAGAGGATTAACAACACTTACTCTACCAGCTGAGGCAAATAACCTTACGGAACTTGAGCTAAGTAGTATGACTGCACTAAATACACTTGATCTGTCTAAACTCACGAACCTTACGAGCCTTTATTTATATGAACTAAATAATTTATCAGCACTTACTCTACCAACTGAGGCAAAGAACCTTACGGAGCTTAGTGTAAATAATCTAAGTATAGATGAGCTTGATCTATCTAAATTCACGAACCTTACGAGCCTTCAGGTAGATAATCTAAATAAACTAACAACACTTGATATATCTAAATTCACTGCGAGTTTAACAACTTTAGAATTAGATAGTAATGAGAAACTTACAACATTAAATTTAGGAGATAAATCATTTGTAAATAAATTAATAGTAAGAGGAAGTGGAAATACGGCGTTAGACAATATTAATAAAATCACTTTCAAGCAAGATAAAAACATAACGATAACTTTAAGAAATCCAAATATTAATTATCCTGCACCTTAATATTTTTTTTAAAAGATAGAGAATTATAATGAACGCTGAATTTATCGGCGTTCTTTTTTTATAAAAATTTAAACATAATTAATCCAATCTAGTTGCGAATAACTATTCTTTTTTACATAAACATATCTATATGTTTTTACTAATACTTATGATATAATATAGAGTATATCTGTGCTTGATAAAATACTTAAGTCTGTATATATTTATAGAAATACATTTACATCTATTTATATCACAACATTTAATCGGAGATTTATTTTATGAAATTCAACACGTTCAAATCATTTATGTTACTAACTTTCACAGCGATTATTTTCACAGCATGTGCTGATGAGAAAACTAGTGGAGGCGATACTCCACCACCCATAATACCAATCATATCAAGCACGAATTGTACAATGACAGGCACAGACACTAAATGCACAAACATTTTAGTAGATGATGATATTGACTTTATTAATATTCATAAAGCAACTATCACATCACTTGATTTAACAGCGACACAAAATATGATAACACAGAAACAGTTAGATAATATCACATCAATACCTTTCCCTCTGTTAAATAATCTATCTATATCGAATAATACGCAACTAACAAGCTTAAACCTAGTGGAATTTCCTGCTCTTACAAAACTAAGTGCAATGTTTGTAAGTAATATTACTGGGTTTAATGATATTAAAAACAACCTCACAACTATAGAAGTATCTAAGGAAAGTGGAATACCTCTTGCCGATATAACTGGAATAAAGGACAAAACTAAAGTAACAAAATTAGAGTTGCATGATTATATAGATACAACACTTGATATATCTGGATTTACAAACCTTACGAGCCTTAATGTACAAAATCTAGCAAAACTTGAAGCACTTGATCTATCTAAACTCACGAAACTTACGAAACTTAATGTACAAAATCTAGCAAAACTTGAAGCACTTGATCTATCTGCACAGACGAACCTTACGTACCTTATGGTAACTTTGCTTAGTAGCGTACCAACACTTGAGCTAGCTAAACTCACGAACCTTACGTACCTTGAGATAGGTGATCTAAATCAATTAAATACACTTGATCTATCTAAACTCACGAACCTTACGAGCCTTAAGGTACAGGGTCTATATAAACTAACAACACTTGATCTATCTGCACTCACGAACCTTACGGAGCTTTATTTAAGTAGTCTTGGTACATTAAGTACGCTTGAACTATCTAAACTCACGAACCTTACGGAGCTTAAGGTAGAGTATATGGGTAACTTAACAACACTTGATCTATCTAAACTCACGAACCTTACGAAACTTAGTGTAAGTAGTCTAGGTATAACAACACTTGATCTATCTAAACTCACGAACCTTACGAACCTTAATATAGAGGGTCTAACTATAAGCGAGTTTGATCTAGCTAAACTCACGAACCTTACGAGCATTGCGGTAAATAGTCTAGCTGAAATAAAAACACTTAATTTATCTGCACAGACGAACCTTACGAAACTTAGTGTAAGTGGGCTTGATAAATTAGATACACTTGATCTATCTGCACAGACGAACCTTACGAGCCTTACGGTAGAGAGTCTACCTAAACCAGATACACTTGATCTATCTAAACTCACGAATCTTACGGAGCTTTATCTAGAGAATCTAATTTTACTAACAACACTTACTCTACCAACTGGGGCAACGAATCTTACGAGCCTTACGGTAAATGATCTAGGTCTATTAGCCAAACTTAATCTAGCTAAACTCACGAACCTTACAAAACTAAGTGCAATCGATACAACGAATATTACTGGGTTTAATGATATTAAAAACAACCTCACAACTATAGCGGTGTCACTTAAATCTGTAACAAACCTTGCCGATATAACTGGCATGGTGGACAAAACTAAAGTAACAGAATTAGAGTTGCGTAATTATAAAATTACAGCACTTGATATATCTGGATTTACGAACCTTACGAGCCTTACGGTAAATGCTCTAGAGGAACTAACCAAACTTGATCTATCTAAACTCACGAACCTTACGAACCTTACGGTAAGTAATCTAGCTGAAATAAAAACACTTGATCTATCTAAACTCACTGCTAGTTTAACAACTTTAGGATTATATTCTAACACTGCCCTTGCAACATTAAATCTAGGAACTACATCATTTGTAAATAAATTAAAAGTGACAGGAGTGAGTAATACGAAGTTAACGGAAATTGGACAAATCACCTTCTTGAAAGATGAAAACATAAAGATCAGTTTTAGAAATCCACCACTTACTTATCCTGCACCTTAATATTTTTTTTAAAAGATAGAGAATTATAATGAACGCTGAATTTATCGGCGTTCTTTTTTTATCTATAAAACTAGTCCTACAACTCCCTTATCGGCATTCTTTTTTTATCTATAAATAAACTTAATCTATCTCTCATATCATTCTTTTTTTTTACATAAAAATACATATAAAATTAATCCGATCGCTCCCTTATCCTTATCCTTCTACTTTTTCATTATTTTTTATCTATATATTTTGACTGATATTTAGCATATATTTGAGACTATATACGTCTACCTAAACCAATAGCAGAAGTAATTATGAACCGATAATTAAAATATAAAACCGTAAAATAGCACAACAAAAAAAGGATAGATTTAACTCTATCCTTTTATGTATAATCTACAAATTAGTTAAAACTAATTATTATAAATGTTTATTGATCGCATCAACGTAAGCTGTACGTGGTTGAACTGCTATAAACTGCTCAACAACTGCACCATCTTTAAACAGTAAAACAGTTGGTATAGTCATAATGTTGTACTCAGCAGCTAGCTCCTGATTATCATCAACATTAATCTTAACAACTTTAGCTTTGCCATCAAACTCTTTCTGTAACTCGTCTATAACTGGAGTTAACATCTTGCATGGCATACACCAATCAGCCCAAAAATCTACTAAAACAGGTACTGATGATTTCAGTACTTCTGACTCAAAATTACTTGCGTTTATCTCTAATGCCATATCTAATCTCCTCTATCACTTTTTTTTAATTATTAATTAATTAATCAATTCGCATTATCTATTCATTTCTGATAATTGTCAATCAAAATTGATTAAGTATATTATTCTCTAAACTATAACTCTCATACAATTATAAACATATCTCAACTTATAATTAACACAACTCTAAATATATAGTAACTAACTAATTATAAATATACAAGTCTTCTTATCTATACACGAAACACAAGTTTCTGAAAACGAATACTTGCACCCCATAGATATGCCAAGCCTTGATATCGCAAAATCATACTTAGCTGGATCTCTCGGATTTAACTCTCTAAAATAACCGCTGATCTTATCAAGAGATACTTTAGGCGACGCACTACTCGATACTATGCCCATATTAACTGCCGCTCGTTTTATATGAGTGTCAACGGGCATATACAACATGCTCGGTTGAAAAATTTTACCCTTCCATAAACCTAAATCAATCTCATCTTTGCGAATCATCCATCGCAAAAACATCATAAGTCGCTTTGATGCAGATTTGCCTGGTATCGGAAATAAAAAATTCACACCGTTCGTCATCTCTTTAAACTCATTACGAATATCTGCTATAGAGAAACTTAAACAATCATCAATTCCTTTATCTGCATGACGCTCAAATATAGATCTAACCGATCCATATCTATCATATAACCTATTTATCATAAGTGAGTAACTTGCAACATCTGCGACTGTCTGAAAACGATAGTAAAGAGTGTCATTACTAAAACTGTTCAGCTTGATCGGATCTGTTCCTGCATAAGCAAAATAATTTGTTAAAAAATTCTTAATAGCTTTTACATTACCATATGCAAAAAGTGCAGATGTGAATGCTATAAACTCTGTGTTGCCATCAACTACATGAGGGAAATGTATCGGATCAGTTTCTATAAAATCCTTAGAGTTATATCGCTTATAGATCTCTTCAAAATAATCTTTACGCTTATCTTCACTCATCATTAAGCTTCTTCCTTAAACTCTTCAATAATCTCTTCATTCAGCTCTTCAATATCTAGTCGATTAATTCCTATCTCACTACTTTTAAGTCCTGCCGATCTAAAAAATTTCAACATATTAAATGCACCCTGCGAAGTTACTTTCATCTCTAACACTTTATCAGAGTGAGATATAAGATATTCATCAATATACACTTTTTTAAGTCTTCCTTTTTTATCTTCAACTTCATAGAAATTTGTTCCACTATCAAGCAACTTAATAAATAGATCGTAGTTACTACTAGTTAGTTCTAATTTAATTTTCAATGAACTATTTAATTTCAAAGATTGTATCTTCTCAATGTTTTTAAGCTCGATACCTTCAACCATACTTTTATTAACAACTTTAACAAAATTATCAATATCTGCGATCTCTGCCCTGATAAGTAATATTTCATTATCGCCAGAAACACCAACTTGTAACGGTTGAATTAATATTATTCTAGGCTGTGGATTAAACCCTTCTGTATAGGCAAGATTAACTTTACATATATCAAGCGAGTGATTAATTAATCGTACCGTATCAAGTGTTGATAAAAATTTCGCAGCCTTATCTTTCTTGTACCTTATAAGATAATTGAAATAATCTTTATCATCTTTTTTAACATCAGTATCTTGAATATCATTTGCATCTAAATTATTTGCAGATAAAAAATCATCATCAACTGGTTCAGCATTCGTAACTTTTATCTCTTTAAAATCACACACGCCACAACCAAAACATTTCTCACGTCTACAATCATCTATCATAGATTCATTTTTTGCAGCTTCAAATTCTTTCAACTTAAATTTTTTGGTAACACCAGTATCTATATTGTCCCACGGAAGAACATCATTTGCATCATAATTTTTCTCGGCTATATCTAACATATCAACACCTAATTCGTTAGCTGTTTCTGTCCACATATCGTAATTGAAAAACTCATGCCACGGATCTAAATATCCACCCTTCTCAACAATCTTCTCAAGCAGATTACCTATTGATAAATTTCCTCTTGATAGAAGAGCTTCAATCTTAGAAGTTTTAATATCATGATATTTAAGTTTAAATCTTGTTGGTGCAATCTCTCTTTTTAGTAATTGTATTTTTCTATGAAACTCATCAATACTATTCTGTCCTAAAAACTCAAAAATTGTATGAGCTTTAGGAACAAAGTTTGATACAGATATCGTAACATTAAATGATCGTTTATTTGCAGCATGATATATCTTTCTTGCAAGTTCAATAATATCTTTTATATCATCATCAGTTTCAAACGGTAGACCTATCATAAAATATAATTTAACAGATGTAACACCACACTCTGATGCTAATTTAACAGAATCAAGTATCTGCTCTTCTGAAAGATTTTTATTAATAACCTTTCGCATTCTTTCAGATCCAGCTTCAGGTGCGATCGTGAATGATGAACGACGAACACCTGTGATCTCTTTAAACAACTCTTTACTCACAGAATCAGCTCTAAGTGAAGGCGTTGATAATGATGTGTGTTTAGAGTCTAAACCTCTATGTAGATTTTCGATAAGTGGCGTTATTTGAGAGTAATCACCTGTCGATAATGATAGTAATGAAACCTCTTTATATCCAGAATTTGCAGCTTGATTTATAGCTTCTTTAGTGATATTTTCAACCGATCTCTCTCTAACAGGACGATATATCATCCCTGCTTGACAGAACCTACAACCTGCTGTGCAACCTCGTGCGATCTCAACAGTTATCCTATCTTGAACAGCTTCAAGCATAGTGATTAATGGTTTCTCTACACCCTTACTTTCTGCAAATGTTTTTGAAACATCTCTAAGCGGTCTTTTATCTGGATCTATTAACGGTATATAAAGGAATGGATATTTATCGTTAAGATATATTAAAATATCTTTTTTAGATTTTGATTGTGATTTTAAATCACCGATCTCTTCAACAATTTTTGTGATATGATCATCAGCTTCACCGATATAAAATACATCCATAAACGTTGACATCGGTGCTGGATTAAATGTTGCACCACCACCTGCTATAACGATAGGTGAGCTATTATCACTCAATCTATCTTTTGATCGTAAACTTATATTTGAGTTTTTAAGGATAGCAAGAATTGTCGTGTAACTTAATTCATAAGGTATCGAAAAACCTAAAACATCAAAATCTTTCAAACTTTTAGAGTGTTCAATTGAACTAAAAATTTCACTCCCAAACATCTCTACTGCATCTATCCACGGTGCAAAAAATCTCTCACAAGATATTTTGTCCGACCTGTTTAAAATATCATACAACAATCTGTAACCCATATGTGACGAACCGATCTCGTATATATCTGGGAATATTAAACAGAATGATATAAGCTCATTATGATTCTCTTTTTTAATACTATTTATCTCACTACCAACATATCTTCCTGGTTTTGAGATGTCTAACAACCTATTATTTATATCTAACATATTTCCTTAATCTATACCTCTCCATTTTCTTATATGAATGGAATTAACTATCCCAAGCATAGAGAAAAATGAGAGCAAAGATGAACCTCCGTAACTTATAAACGGCATCGGTATACCCACAATTGGCATCATACCTACCGTCATATATGAATTTATCATAAACTGAAAAAATATATACGACGCAACAGCAAACGCAATGACTTTACCACCTGCATCCTTCTGTTGGGACGATATACTCAAAATCCGTATTAGTAACAAAAAGAAAAGCACAACTACGCAAAATCCACCGATTAAACCGAACTCTTCATTTATTACAGAATATATAAAATCTGTGTGTCTCTCTGGTATAAAACGTAAATGAGATTGAGTACCTTTTAAATACCCTTTACCACTTATACCACCTGAACCTATCGCAATTTTAGATTGGATAACATGATACCCTCTACCAAATGGATCGTTCTCAGGATTTAAAAATGTCAAAACTCTATCTTTCTGATAATCTCGTAAACTACCCCACCCAAGCGGTGCAATAAATAGTAGAGATACAAAAATTATTATTAATGTTTTTCTCTTTACTCCAAAAAATAGAATTATCGACGACCATACAATAAAATATGTCATCGCTGTTCCTAAATCTGGTTGTAAAAACACTAAGAAAAATGGTGGAATAAGTAAAAATGATTTCTTTACAATATTGATAATACCAAACGGTTTTCCATCAAAATCCATAAATATTTTACCTAATGTAATAACCCAAATAATCTTAAAAACTTCAGATGGTTGTATCGTAAGTGGCCCTATTGATAACCAACGCTGGGCTCCCATACCGATAAAACCCGTGATCTCAACGATCAGTAAAAGAATAATCCCAAGACCATATATATATAGTGAGTAAAGAATTAGTTTACTATAGTTTATTGAAGAAAAAACAAAAAACGAAACAACACTTATCGCTAGCCACATCGTTTGTCTTTCATAATATGGCTCAACCTCACCTAATGATGGATCGTAGCCTGCTGAATATATCGACACAACTCCTAGCGTAGATAGTGAGAATACTAAAAGAAATAGTTTATAATCTGTACGACTAAAAATATTTTTAATTCTTTTTAACATAGCCTAATTCCTTCATTTTCTTAACTATCTGTCCACCAAGCGGTGCTGATGTTTTACCACCTGAACCACCATTTTCAACCATTACTACAATCACATATTTAGGATTATCTGCTGGGAAAACTGCCGTGAACCAAGAGTGATCTCGCCATAATTCTGGTATCTCGCTATCCTTCATGCCTTCTGTTTTCTTAAGCGACACAACCTGTGCTGTACTTGTTTTACCTGCAATATCTTGATTTCTATAATTTATGGCAGCTCGTCTTGATGTACCACCAGCTTTATAAACTGAGTCAACTAGCCCTGCTGTGATTATCTTAATAAATTTATCTGGAATTTCAATAGAGTCGATCTTCTCAGGCATTAAAAACGTGGTTTTGTTATCAATATTAGATAAAATTCTATCAACAACTCTAGGTTTATAAACCTTTCCACCGTTAAAAATACTTCCCATCATAACCGCTACTTGCATAGGAGTTGTTATGGTGTACCCTTGACCGATAGATGTGATTATTGTTTCACCTGGAAACCATACTTCATTTTTTCTCCTCTTCTTCCACTCTCTAGAAGGGAAAAAACCTTGTTTCTCATTTGGAATATCTATACCTGTTAATCTACCTAATGAAAACAGATTTGAATATTTTTGCATAATATCTATATCTAACAATCTACCTAAATTATAGAAATAAACATCGCAAGAAACAGCTAATGCTCTCTGTAAATTAATCTCACCATGTCCACTACGTTTCCAACAATGATAATTAAAATTTCTATTTAAAATATAGTTACCTGTACACTTAAACTTAGTGTCCTCCGTTATAACCCCTTCCATTAAACCAGTTAACGCCATTAACACTTTATAGATTGAACCTGGAGGATACGCACCAGCGATCGCTCTATTTAATAGAGGTTTATCTGGATTGGTTAACAGATTGTTCCAATCAGCTTTAAGTATAAATGGTGAAAAAAATCGTAGATCGTACGATGGTGATGAAACGAGTGATAATACAGAAAAATCCTCTATATCCATTACAACTACAGAGCCTCTTCTGCCAACAAGACTATCTGAAATAAATTTCTGTAGTTCGTAATCAATTGTTAAATATAAATTACTACCCGGTACTGGGTCTTTAGTTACTAATATTTTTGTTAGACGTCCAAAACTGTCCACCTGAACCTGTCTTGCACCATCGAAACCTCTTAAATTATCTTCATACAGTTTCTCGATACCATTTTTGCCGATCGTCTCGCCGTATCTTGATTTATTCTTAATATCAATATCTATATCAGCATTTGTTACTTCACCAAGATAGCCTATTAATTGTGATAATGACACTCCATCGTAATACTCTCGCATAGATCTAAGATCAATTCCTAATCCTATAAAGTCTGCAGAATGCTCTAGAAAATATGCCGTCTGCTCAAACGTTAAACCTCTGCTAATAACCGTTGGTTGATAAAAATAACTCTTACGTATTATCTCTTTTGTGCTTGCAACATCAAGATAAACCTGCTTACTTATATTATCTAATAAGCCATCAAGATCAACAACATCTTCCTTAGTTATAACTAATTCATAAGTTGGAGCATTCTTAACAAGTATCTTTCCGTTTCTATCAAGTATAAAGCCTCGCTCTGCTAATACTTTAGAGATACGTATTCTATTTGTGTCTGATAACTCTAGAAAAGAACTGTAACCTATAACTTGTAGATAAAATAATCTAGAAAGTAGACCGACTAAAATTATAAAAATTACGATTATTGTTAAAGATATTTTTCTTTGAAAATAATTAGATAACTCTTCTTTTACGGCTCTAAACGACATCCATTAACTCCGCAATATAATGTATAATGAGATAAATAATAAAATCCCTTACTACAAATGTAGTTAGAACTAAAATGTAATCATTTGACACTAAACCTATAACAAATATATTGTACATATTGAAAATGATTAACGCACCTAACGCCCTGCCAACCTTAACCAATACACTGTTTGCCGAGATAAGAATATCAAATCTAAATTTTATTAAACTCAGAAAAATAAAGAATAAGACATTGATCCCTATCATAGAATCGATAAGGAAATCATAGAAAATACCGAAAATTATAGAAAACTGTACTATCGTATCTTCATTTATTCTATCCATATAAAATAAATACAATATCATAATATAGTTAACTCTACTAATTGATGCAAACGTAGTATACGAAACAACGTAACAAAGCGAAAGCAGAATTATTAGCGATATATAATCATTCTTTAAAATCTTTAATAATGAATACGTTTTCAAGTTTATAAAAGTCCTCGAACTGTTTTATAGTTACCTTCTTAAATAGACCTTTGTTACTAATCTCTATCTCTGACACCTGACCTATAGG
Organism: uncultured Deferribacteraceae bacterium; assembly: GCA_947041165.1. GTDB lineage: Bacteria > Chrysiogenota > Deferribacteres > Deferribacterales > Mucispirillaceae > CAMQYB01. The sequence continues at coordinate 14,768 of CAMRCY010000018.1, forward strand.
AATTCCTTTTGGAAAAAGTTTTCCTAGTCCTGATGTTATAAAGTTATCCCCAATAGAAACATTATCTAATCTATCGTAAAAATCTACCCAGATCCCGCCAGCTCCATCTCCACGAACAATACCAAACGCTCTCGTTTTACTGTTTATGACTGAAACATTTGATGATGCTGCAAGTATTAATTCCACCTTACTGCTCTTCATATATACATCGGTTACCTTACCAACAAGACCGTTAAACCCTATCACAGGATCGTTCTTCAATACGCCATCTATCGAGCCTCTATCTATAATAATACTTTTAAGAAAGCCATCACCAATTCCTATCACATTTGCAGGAACTGTTGAGAAATCAAAAACTTTATTGAATTTTAAGAACGACTCAAGATGCTCGGTAACGATAAGACGCTCCCTAAGTAAGGAGTTCTCAAGATTGATTCTATCTAGTTCTTTCTTCATCTCTTCATTTTCTTTCTGTACTGCAATTAAATGAACATATGAATCCCATACCGATGATGCTGAAGATAAAATATTAGATGCAAAATACACCACTGGATTTAACACATTACCTATTAAACCCTTAAATGGAGTAGATAATTCTTTATTTCTCGATTGAAGAATTATTAGAAGTAAACAGAAAAAGATAACAAAAACTATTCTTTGCCATTTAAACATTTATTAATATACTTATTCTATCGTAACTTTTTTAAGCAATTCATGGTCATCTAAAACATAACCCGTTCCTAACACAACCGCTTTTAATGGATCATCAGATACAATTATAGGCAATCCAGTTTCGTGTGATAAACGCTTATCAAGATTTCTAAGTAACGCACCACCACCTGTTAAAACAATTCCTCTATCAACAATATCTGCTGAAAGTTCTGGTGGAGTTTTCTCTAAGGCTAAACATACAGCCTCAACAATTTTAGCTATTGAATCTTTTAACGACTCCCTAACCTCTTCTTCTGAAATATTAATAGTTTTAGGGATACCTGTTACAATATCTCTACCTTTTATCTCAACCGATCCACCTTCACTAGTTGGAAACGCTGAACCTAATTTTATCTTTAAATCTTCTGCCACACTATAACCTACTAATAAGTTATATTGACGCTTGATATAGCTTACGATACTTTCATCCATTTCATCGCCACCAACTCTAACTGAGTTAGCGTAAACTATTCCTGATAAAGAGATAATCGCAACTTCTGTTGTTCCACCACCGATATCCACAACCATATTTCCTGATGGTTCTTGAATAGGTAATCCCGCACCAATTGCAGCAGCCATAGGTTCTTCAATTAGAAAAACTTCACGAGCACCCGCTTGAATTGCTGAATCTTTTACCGCACGTTTCTCAACTTGCGTTACGCCTGATGGAATACAAATAACCATTCTTGGACGAACTAAAGTCTTACGGTTATGAACTTTTAATATAAAGTGCCTAAGCATCTTCTCTGTGATATCATAATCTGCTATAACGCCGTCTTTCATCGGACGAATAGCAATAATGTTTGCAGGGGTTCTACCCAACATACTTTTTGCTTCTTGGCCAACAGCTATTATTGCACCAGTGTCTCTATTAATTGCCACAACAGATGGCTCGCTCGCAACGACCCCTTTACCTCTGACATATATCAACGTGTTCGCAGTACCTAAATCTACTGCTATATCACTTGAAAAATAGTTATAAAAATGACTCAAAAACATGATGCTGGCCCCTCCGAATATCAACTAAAACTAACATACTTATAAAATATTTGCAATACTTAAAATATTTACAATATATAGATCATCTATAACAGTCAAAATATTTATAAACACATATGCCTCATATAATATATTGAATGTTTACAATATAAATCTATTCCTAACATAGAGAGTGCTTAAATATATACCATATTTATAAAATATAAATTATTTCAATTTTAAAATCATCAAAAATACACAGCTTTTGAACGTTGATACTGTTCGCTGTGTATTATCTGATATCATATTTATAATGTAAAATTAGTTAGATTAAATTTAAATTATTTTAACTCTTAATCAGTAAATGTTTCCATTATCTTTCTTCTTATAGGATGACGTAGTTTGCGTAAAGCTTTTGCCTCTATCTGTCTTATACGTTCTCTTGTAACATTAAACTTTTTACCAACTTCTTCTAATGTATGATCTGACTCACAATTGATACCAAAACGAAGTCTTAGCACCGATGCTTCTCTTGGACTTAACGTATCTAGTAACACATGAGTATGTTCTCTTAGTTTTAAATAAATAACTTCATCTGATGGATTTCTTGATGATTTATCCTCAATAAAGTTACCTAAACTTGAATCTTCATCTTCACCTATCGGAGTTTCCAACGATACAGGCTCTTTAGCTATTTTCATAACTTTTTTAATCTTTTCAACAGGAATATCCATCTGTTTAGAGATCTCTTCAGGAGTCGGTTCTCTACCTAAATCTTGATGAAGATTACGTGTAACTTTCATCATTTTGTTAATAGTTTCGATCATATGAACAGGTATACGAATTGTTCTTGCTTGATCAGCAATAGCTCTTGTTATCGCTTGACGTATCCACCATGTTGCATAAGTAGAAAATTTATATCCACGTCTATACTCAAATTTCTCAACAGCTTTCATCAAGCCGATGTTCCCTTCTTGAATAAGATCTAGAAATTGTAACCCTCTATTAGTGTATTTCTTAGCGATTGATACAACTAAACGAAGATTTGCTTCAATCAATTTAGATTTAGCACGCTCTGTTGCTCTTTCACCTTCAGATAGATTTGCATATATAACTTCAAACTCTGCTCTATCAATTCCTATTGATTTATATACTTTTTCACAGTTAGATGCAGCTGTTGTATATTTTTTAGCGATTAAATCAGACTCTTTAACATCAAATTTAGCTTTTTTACATATTGCTAAAACTTCATCTTTTGTTAGAAAAGCTGTTTTCTCATCATATTTATACCTGATTAGATTACATATTTTTTTAATATCTGCTCTTGCAGAATTGATAAATGCATAGATCGATTTAATATCTTCAGCTATCTGACAGATTTTATTAAAATTCAATTTTATCTCTAATAATCTATCAGTTGCTTCGTTAATATTTGCTCTAATAGACTCTTTGATAGCCTCAACTTTAGTAGCAGACATACTCTTGCGAGGTGTACGGATTTTTTTAGTTAATACAGTGTCAGCTCTTAACTTTTTAGTTATATCTTCAATAGTTTCAATAAATTGCATCTTTAAAGCATGCTCTTTATTTAGTTTATGTTCGTTTTCAAGCTCTTCGTCAACTTCATCAATATCAGTCTTTAGATCGTCATCCATATAGGTTTCTTCTTCTATATCTATTACATCTTTTAACTTAATCTCTTCATTTTTGACATCTTCACCCATCTGCATAATCTTTTCAGCTGTTGTTGGAAATGATAGTACTGAACAGATAACTTTACGTTGTCCCTCTTCGATATTTTTGGCAACAACGATCTCTTCCTCTCTTGAAAGAAGTGGAATATTACCCATCTCTTTAAGATATAATCTAACAGGATCATCTGTTGGAAGACCTTCATCAATCTCGTCACTACTATAGCCAGTATCAATTGCTAAATCTTCATCAACTGGCTCTTCATCAATTACTATCGCAGTCGCAAACAATGTGTCCTTTTTTGATTTATTATCGATTACATCAATCTTTAACTGAGAAAGAAGTACTAATATCTCATCCATTAAATCAACCGATTGCATCTCTTCTGGCAACCCTTCATTGATCTCATCAAATGATAGAAAACCTTTCTCTTTACCTAAAGCCACTAACTGTTTTACTTCTGCACTTTTAATTTTTTTAGACATACTCGCCCCAAACTTATTTATATCATAATCTACGAAATTCATGAAACTAAACTACTGTGTGCAAAACTGCACTTATATTAAAGCAAACTAAATCGTGCTAAATATTATATATATACTAAACTAATCTACTGTGTGCAAAATTGCACCTACTCATCAATATCTATAATGTTTTGCTGAGTGTTCTTACTCTTTATATTATCAAAAACTTTTATTAGCGATTCAATAATATCATCTTCATTATTACTTTTTCTACTACTCTCTAACTCTAATGACATCTGATAGTCGGAAATAATTCTATCTTTATTTTCTACAGCCATTCTATAAACATCACCATTTATCTTTCTTGACTTTAAATCATAGAAGAAGTTATTATCGTCCATATTCACTAATACTAAATCATCCATTACAAATAGATTTGGTAATTCCTTATTTATTAAGGTGAAAAACGATTTACAATCTTCATCTTGAAACATATCTGCCTCAATATCCATAAGTAACGAATCAACAACATCTATATCTAAACAGATTAATGCAGTTAGAAAATCTCTCTCGCAAAGGCGAACAGCATTACTGTTACTATCCTTTCTTCGCTCCTTACTTCCAGCACCACGACTTGATGATATAGCGTTCTCATTTAACTCAAGCTCCACTATCTCACGTACTCTATCTTTATTAAATCCAAATATATCTGCTGCGTGATTAATATAATAATCTCTCATCAACAGATCGTTAATTCCTAGTAACATCTTATGTATCGACTTAAATCGTCTAGACTTCACTGAAAAATCATCTCTACATCCAAAAAATGCACGTTTTATCATATAAATAAAAAGATCTTCACGTTTTTCATACATCGCATTAAAATGATCCACACCTTTATTTAATATCATAGAGTCGGGATCATCTTCTTTATTCAATAAAACAATTTTTGGAGAAACTGATGCCGATATAAATAACGGTAAAGATTTTTGTGCAGCTTTTAAACCTGCCTCATCTCCATCAAATATAACCACAACATCATCTGCGTAACGCTTAACTAACGCTACTTGATTTTTTGTGAGCGCTGTACCCATCGGAGCTACAACATTCTTATGTCCTGAAAGATATAAACGCATAACATCAAAATAGCCTTCAACCAATATCGCAGTCTTGCTACTTCTAATGCTATCTTTTGCTTTATCTATATTAAACAGCAACTCCCCTTTATGGAAAACTTCACTATCTGCCGAGTTTAAATATTTAGGTTCAGACCCATCAATTGAACGTCCTGCAAATGCCGATATAGAACCTGTTACAGATCTGATCGGAAGTGATAACCTATTAAAAAATCTACTGTTTATATATTTGCCATCTTTACTCTCTTTAAAGAACCCTGATGCTAATAATATCTCTTTATCATACTTCTTAAATATCGTTGAAAAATTAAATCGTGGAGGAATATATCCTACTCCAAAAAGTTCTAACGCTGACTCATTAAACGATCTATTTAAAATATAGTTCTTTGCATCAAGCCCACCTTCTTCATAAAGACTTGCCCTAAACCCTAACTGTAGATCGTTATGTAATGACAAAATATCCTTTGTGGACTCAAAACCTTTGTTATCATAGACAACGTCAATATTATACTTCTCTGCTATAAATAAGAGTGCATCTAAATATGCAAACCCTAGATATCTCATAACAAACGTTATTCCATCGCCTTTAGCATCACAACCAAAACATTTATAAAACCCACGATCTGGATCAACTTTAAATGATGGTGATTTCTCGCCGTGAAATGGACATAGTCCCCAATAATCTCGACCGCCACCCTTAGGTGCAAGTTCAACATAATCGCCAACTACCCTTAACACACCGATAGAGCGAATCTCACTCATACTATGTTCAGATATCTTATCTATAACCGTAACCTACTTATTTAACGATAATTTAATCCGTTATCCTATAACAATATATATCGCTTGTCAATATTCGCAAGTGACAATTTTATAGCTTATTAAATATTTATTGGCTATAATGAAGATATATAGAGTGACAACTAAGCTACATTTAAAAAAATAACAGATTTGCTAGGTGTTAAACAATATGTTAATTATACATTAACATACACACTGAACATATTAATTATGTATTAAACAATACATAAAACCGTGTATTTTCAATAGAATAACTGAGGATATTAGTATATTAATTAAACGCATAATTTTCTTTGCACTTCTTACAATAATATTAACCACCATCTTTACGCTTATATTTATGGATACGAACTCTCCCTTTATAAATATTGATAATGTTTCTAAAAATTTCAACCCTAAAAAGCCTGAAACGTATAATTTGATAGTAAAAAATGATAATTGGATCGTAAAAACTGCGATAGATGACATCACAAATAAATGCGAAAATGATCTTGTGTGTGCGATATTTAATATACATGATTTTCTTCAAACCGATATATTATTAGATAATAAACTTAAAACAACCTACTCTCCTGAGAGAACTTTAAAGGCAAAAACCGCTAACAGTATTGATAAAAATATTCTAGCGTCAAACCTATTATCATCGCTAGGCGTTGAATCATATCTTCTATTTCTTAAAAGAAAAGATGAACCGATACCTGCGTTCTGTAATTTTGACACAGTGGACATATACTCAAGATTAAAGAAAAGAGCTCAAGAAAATCTTCTAGTAGAAAAAAGTGTAACTTTAAGGAATAATCAAACATGGGCTGTTGATAACGGTGAAAATGTAGAGTATAAAACAGTTGTTGCAAACATAAATGTTACTGCTACACAAAAAGTGGATATGAGGCTATTTCATAGTAGATACGAACTTGATCAATATGTAAATAATTTTAATGCAGTCTTTGCAACTGACTGTTACGCTGACTCGGCTACATCAATAAATAAAAACTGTGTTATCGCTAAAGGTGCTATACTCGCATTCTTCTCTAAAGGTGATAACAATATATTCAACGCTAAAATTAGTAAGGCAGGAACATTATTAAGTGATGTTCATCCTGTACATATTAACAACAAAACATGTTTCGTGCTTGATGCATCTGTAACTAATAACAATACCTACCCTGGATATCTTAAAATTATTGAGAAAAATGTTAAAAATATAGTTAAAATAGATTAATATTCTCTCGCAAAAATAATAACATTAAAACTTATTAATGCTTTTAATATTCTCTCGCAAAAACAATAACATTAAAACTTATTAATGCTTTTAATATTCTTTCGCAAAAACAATAACATTAAAACTTATTAATACTTTCGGTTGTTGACTGAAGAAATGAGTAATAACTTTCACTTGTTATAATAAGATGATCAACTAACTCTATTTCAACCGTACTTAAACCGTGTGCAATCCTCTCTGTTAACATCATATCTTCCTTTGATGGAGAAAGTGTACCTGATGGATGATTGTGAGCTATTATAACTTTTGACGCCTCTGCATTCATAGCGTTTTTAACAACCTCTCGCACAAATACCTGCACCTTATCTACCGTTCCTTTTGATAGAGTGTCGATATTTTTAACTCCAAATTTAAGATCTAAAGATATTACAATAAACATCTCCTTATCCTCTAAGCCGATCTTCTTCTGTAAATATGAACATATCTTTTGTGGAGTATCAACAACCATCTTAGTAGCTGTGCTATGCTCAATCCTAATATTAAACTCGTGAATTAACTTAAAGAAAATCTCGGTTTCGCTACCTACACCTTCAATATGTTTCAAACTGTTACCAAATATATTCTTAAGCGGTGTAATATTACTTATCATATCCTTCGCCATAGGTTTTACATCTTTATATTTTATCACATAACAAAGCAGTAACTCTAAAATCTCATAATCTTGAAGCGATTCTGCAGATTCTTGAAATCTCTTTTTAAGCCTTGATCTGTGTCCCAAATAATGCTTCTTCGTGTCAGAAGACATACTATACACCTCACATAAAATCATATCTTATACTAAATATTATTTTAAGCATATAGTTTTATATATCAATACTAGGTTTTACTCAATAGCATTCTTAATTACCTATGTAATTACTGTAAAATACTACCATATATATAGAAATGTATATATGTAAAAAACTACCAATACTGCTCTATTTATATGATGATACTTACTTTTAACGGTAACCTATCAGCAACATAAAACGATATCTACTAGACTTTTAAATAAATTATTTCTTATATATTAACAATTAACCTTTTGATGCAATAATTTCTTATATATCAATAATTAACTTTACTTGATGTGGAAATATAAGACTTGAAATTATTGTTATAAAATGGTAATGTATCAGACTATGTTTGACTATAAATACGTGTACAAAAAAATAATTTGCATAACATTTTTTGTGTTTATAATAAGTTGCAACACAAATAGCACGGCAACAAAAAAACACAAAATAGCTGTAACTAACGATATCACAAAATCTATTGTGATCAATATCGGTGGTGATTTCGTGGACATTGCGTCTACTATAGCACCTGGATACGATCCCCATACATATAAAACAAATGAAAATGACATCATAAGAATTGCTGGTTCATCTATATTTTTTTATAATGGAAGTTTTCTTGAAGGACAGTTAGCTGAACTGCTTTACAACGGTGATACTGCTGGATACCTAGTTTCTACGATGGGATCTATGGACGATAAAGATCTTATAAAATCTGATTATAAAAAAGCTAAATATGATCCTCATTTTTGGCATGACACCAATCTATATATGATTGCAGTAAACAACATCACTAACAATATGATAGCTAAAGCACCTATCAACGAAAGGCTTTATGCTAAAAATGAAGATATGTATATAACTAAATTAACTAAATTTACTAAAGATATCGACCTGCTCTATGCAAGTATACCTATAGAGAAAAGGAAACTTGCAACTATACATAAAGGTTTTGAATATTTAGCTAGAAAATATGATTTTGAAACAGTATACCTTCAAGATGTTACAACAGCAGATCTTATTACTAGTGAAAGTATTTTAAATTTTGTAAATAGTGTTAAAGATAAAGGCATTAAACATATATTTATAGAGAGTACTACAAGTGTTGAACTTAAAAATAAACTTAAAGATATTGTTGATCGACTAGAGCTTGATATAGAACTTGTTGAATCAATCTACTCAGATACACTGATTATAGATAAATACGATAACCCAGATTATAATGCTACTATACTTCATAATGCAAATTTGATTAGTAGCACATTAAACAAAGTGGAATAATAAATGATAAAAAGAGCTAATACTCAAAAAGACCATATCGAACAACTTGGTAGGGCTGTCCATCTTGAAAATGTAACAATAGCATACGATAGCTATAATGTTATATTACAAAACACTAGCCTTGAAGTGAACGGTGGTGCAATGGTTGCTGTGATGTCTCCTATTGGAAGTGGTAAGTCTACCCTGCTTAAAACAATCTTAGGATTGGTTAAGCCGATCTCTGGTTATGTGTACGTCTACTCTAGACCTGTTGACGTTCTTGAAAAAAATGTCGTTGCGCTTGTACCCTTAAAAAAAGAGATCAGTTGGAATTTTCCTATAACTGTGAATGAACTTGTTCTGCTTGGTAGATATGAGTATCTAAAATACAAACTGTTTGTTTCGCAAAATGATAAAGATCTCGTTGCTGATATCTTAGAAAGAATGAATTTAACAAATAAAAAAAACACTATCATATCTGAGTTATCAGAAAACGATAAACAGAAAGTTATAATAGCAAGAGCTGTCGCTCAAGATGCAAGAATTATATTACTTGATGAACCATTTGCGATAAGTAATATTGATGATAAAAAACTTATAATCAAAATATTAAAAGAAGAGAATAAAAAAGGTAAAACAATTATTTTAGCACATCATGATGTTATGAATATACCCGATATGTTCTCTCAAATTATTGTTATAAAAGATAAGAAATTAGTAACTGCTAAAAGTAAAAGTAATTCAGCTTCAAAAAATATACCCTTTATAAGTGATTCCATATCACTAAAGGATGTAGATCTCGGTATATAACTATGATAAATATTTTAACAACAGCAGATGTGATATTAGTAATACAACTCTCAGTTGCTCTAGGAATTGCAACAGCTATCAATGGAGTTATATTTTCACTTAGGGAAGAAACAAGAGTCATCACACTTGTTACATACTCATCATCAATCGGAAATGCATTAGCATTATTTTTTGTGGGTGCAACTGCCTTTTATGTAAATATATTATTAGCGATCCCTACTGTATTGTTTGTGTTAGCTATCACTAAAGCTATTACATATACTAAAAAAGTTTCTAAAAGCATTGTTACAACAACGATGACAACTGTATCGTTTGCAACAGTGATTGTGCTTCTATCATATATTGACAGAAACTTTGAAACACATCAAGTCAACTTCACTATGTATCTACTTGGAAATATTAGACTTTTTGAAAGTAAAGAAATTAACCTAATATTCTACATAGCTATGGTTATCGCAATTATATCAATCATAAACATTAACAGAATTAAACAAAACATTTTTGATAAACAATATCTTGTCACGAATAACTTAAAATATAATATATTCAATCTTATGTTGATTATTCAACTTATTATAACGGTTATTGCAAGCAGTCAAATTGTTGGAATAGTCTTTGCACCAGGATTCATAATCTTACCTGTAATTATTGTTAAATATTTTGTGAAAAGTTTATTACAACTATTTATATTCTCATCACTTCTATCATCACTCTCTCTATTTGTTGGGATATATGGATCGTTACTAATGCCACTTTTTTCAACAGGTGTTGTTATCATCTTAACCCTTACAATTTTTGCTCTAATTTTGTTAGGATGTAAATTGCTTATGAATAAAAAAACTATTAAAAAAAATATATTGAAGGTGACATAAACTATGTTCCTATTAGGTCAGCTTGAAATAATATTAATAATAACATTGGCTTTATCTGCTTGCTCTATCGTTGGATCAATACTTGTTTTTCAAGGAGCACCCTACTCGCCGTCATCAATAGGTAGAATATCTACATTTGGATTTTCAATAGGTTTTCTATATTCATCAACATTATCATCTGTACCGATCATATTATTCTCTATCATAACTATCTTAGTTGTTCAAAAAATAATTAAAAAAATATGCGAAAAAACAGATATATCTGAAGGGGTATTATACGTACTTGTATCTATTATATTATTTGCTATAGGTATTGTTATTATGCATATTCAAACTGTGAACAACTTTATAACTACTGATAAAATATTCACTGGTGAACTTGTGTACACTATTATAAATAGAATAACAATTAACGGTTATGATTTCGGATCAGTATCACTATATCTATTTAGTATCTTACTCCTTATAAATATCGTACTGTTCACTATCAATAACAACGGTTTAAAAATGCTTTTTGTAGATAAAACATATTATTTAAGTGTAAATAAAAACACCGATCTGTTAGAGCTTGTTATATCAGTTATGGTATCTATCACTGTTGCATCAACTATACAAGTCGCTGGATCATTTATCGTATCATTATTCATATTAGGTATTCCGATGATTACGGTATATTTTGTTAAAAGAATATCTACACTTGCGATATCTGCAATAACTATATCAACATCGGTTAGTTTTGCAGGATATTCTATTGCAAAAATATTAAATATATCAATTGTTTCTGTAACTGCTGCGATCATCTCATCACTACTTGTCTTATCAGCCTTCCTAGCACCTGAAAGAGGAGTTATCGCTTTATTTTTAAGTAATCGTAATGATAGAAAAAACATAATGCTAGATGATCTATTAAATTATATTTACGAAGCAGAACAGGTTAATCAACCTAACCAATATCAAGCAATTCCTCATGATATATCTGATTATCTTAATTGGAGTATCAACTATACAACAAAAATAATTAAACTAGCTTATATAAGAGAGCTGATTTCTAAAGATAATGATGGCTTTCTACAACTTACAAAACAAGGCATTAAACACGTTAATCTTATTAATAACGCATAGAGGATAAAATGGATAATTTAAAATTAGTCAAAATGGTATCAGGAGAGTTCATGCTAGGTGAAGAAGAAAATGGCAACCTTAAAGATGTTGCTGTGTTACAAGTTATACCTCAACAAGGTGGATCTGTATCACTAACTCTAATTCCAATAGGCTTTCCTTTTGAACAACAATTAACAGCCACAACTATCGCTTGCAGTATGATAATGTATGAAGTAAAAGATATACCTGCTGAATTAAAAGATAGATACATAGAGCTTAAATCAAATATAAAAATTGCAAGACCTGATTCAAGTGGGAAAGTAATACTGTGAAATCATTTTGGAAATTAATAGATAGCACTGTAGCATTTAAAGATAAAATTTTATCTATTCATCATAATAAATATCACTTTAGCAAACTTGATGAGTCGATGGTTTTTACAGCAATCACTCTTAATGATTGGGTAATGATAGTGCCTGTTACAACGGACGGAAAATTTATTATAGCTAAACAGTTCAGAGCTGGAACTGATAAAGTTGTGCTAGAGTTTCCAGGTGGTGCAATCGATCGTAACGAACATCCAGACACTGCTGCAAAAAGAGAGTTATTAGAAGAAACTGGTGCAACATTTAAAGATATTTTTAAAGCATCAACTATAGAGCCGAACCCTGCACTATTAAGTAATCAGTGCCATATATATATAGCAACTGATTGTGTTATAGATCAGAAACAAAGCTTAGATAAATTTGAAGATATAGAGTTAGAATTTTATAGTAAAGATGAATTAGAAGATATGATTAGAAGTGGTGAGTTTCATCAAGGAATATCATTAGCTGCATATTCATTATACTTGCTAACCCCTGCTCGTTAGTTGGTTACGGTGCGAGGATTATATATTCATATCCCATTTTGCGAATCAAAATGTCCGTACTGTAGTTTCTATTCGTATGTTGAGAAAGATGAAACCGTTATTGAAAAATATTTTAATACGTTAATAAAAGAGATAAAAACTTACAACAACTTATCTTTTAACACTATCTATATCGGTGGTGGAACGCCCTCTTCTGTTAACCCTAAAATATTAGACACATTTTTTAACTCGCTGTTTAAACTTATTAAATATAGCGGTGAAGAGTTTACGATTGAAGTCAATCCTGGCTCATTTAATCAAGAGTTTATAGATGTGATTGATAGATATAATATAAACAGAATTTCAATGGGTGTGCAATCATTCGATAATAATGTGCTAAAACTGTTAGGCAGAGATCATCAGGCAAATGATATATATAAATCATTAGAACTGATGGATTTAGATAAATATAGATTGAATTTAGATATGATATACGATATCCCAACAGTTGAGGATAATATCATTTTTGATACTTTAGAGAGTATAGTGAAAATCAATCCGTCACATATTTCTGCATATTCGTATCAACATGAAGATACTGGATATCTTGCAAATAATATTAATTTAGATAAAACTCTTTTCAATGATGTTGAAAATAAACTGCGTGAAAACGGATACGAAAAATACGAAGTGTCAAATTTTTCAAAAAAAAGAATGGAATCTAAGCATAATATGATATACTGGAATATGAATGAATATATCGGGATCGGAAGTTCTGCATCATCTATGTATCATACGGATAATAAAATTCGTATAAGATATACAAATACAGCTGATATTGAAAAATATATAAACGGTGTTGAAAACTTAGAAAAAGTTTTCAGCGACTACGAAGAGTTGGATATTAATAAACAGATATCCGAATCACTTATCTTTGGGTTACGCTTAAAAGATGGTATAGATCTAGGTGATGTTGAAGTAAAATATGGTACAACAATTCCTGAAAGCTTTATGAAAAATATAGATATATTAATATCTAAAGGATTATTAACATGTCAAAAGAAAAAATTGATAGCAACAGAAAGAGGAACAGAGGTTTTGGATACTTTATCGCTATATCTGTTATGACGCTTATTTTTATTAATTTAAGCACAACAACAGCGATATCTGGATGTGAAGGTGATTGTATGACTTGCCATGTTGATCTAACAGATAGTAGCGATCACCAATCATTGAAAACATGTGTTCATTGTCATGCTGAAACAAATAAGAAACCATTAGATTTATTTACTGGTGCATCGGTTGAAGGTGGCTGTGGTGCAAGATGTTTTACATGTCATGCTGAGTGGCCTCAAGATTCTGCACACGTATCACTTGATACATGTTTAAACTGTCATGAAAAATAATATTATTAGAAAGAGGTACTATCATTCTTAAACGATTATGGACATATTTTAGACAATATAAAAAAATAATGACAATTGCAATTATTGCATCTCTTGGAACAGCTGGAACGGAGGCGTTATTAGCGTACTTAGTTAAGCCGTTACTAGATGGAATATTTATAGACAAAAATATGTCATTACTGAAATTAATGCCTGCACTGATTATTGGGGTATATTTTGTGAAAGGAGTTTTTAGGTTCTTGCAAGTATATATCATGAGATATATAGGTCAAAAAGTTGTTGAAATGCTTCGAAATGATTTATTTGAAAAGATAATAAACCTACCATTAAACTTCTTTAACACAACATCAACGGGCGTATTGATGTCAAGAATAACTAACGATGTGAACCTTGTACAACAATCTATGCAAACAATAATATCTATTTTAAGAGAAACATTAACTGTTATCGGTTTAGCCGCTGTAATCTTATATATGGATTGGAAATTAGCATTAATAACTATACTTTGCTACCCTTTTCTTGTTCATCCACTCATAACAATAAGTCGCAGACTTAGACGACTTAGTAGGAAAGATCAAGAGATGATGGGTGGATTATCATCTATATTACAAGAAGCATTTTCAGGTATTCGTATCGTTAAAGCTTTTACTTCTGAGAAAAAAGAGATAGATAAATTTGCAGAAACTAATGCTATGGCAGTAAAATATGTAATTAAATCTATAAAAACAGCTGAGCTATCATCACCACTTATGGAGTTTATATCTTCATTAGGTTTCGCAGCTATTATTTATTTTGGTGGAGTACAAGTTATAAATGGAACAAGTACGCCAGGTACATTCTTCTCATTTTTAGCTGCTGCATTATTAGTGTATCGTCCGATTAAATCAATCGGAAACTCAAACAATACAATACAACAAGCGATAGCTGCTTCTGAAAGAATATTCGGTATTCTTGATGTTGAGAATAGTATTGTAGCCAATAACGGCAATATTATATGTGATGCAAAAAATAAAGATATAAAGTTTCATAATGTATGTTTTAAATATGAAGGCACTGAAAAACTTGTTCTAAATGAGATTAATCTAAATATTAAAGCAGGACAACAAGTAGCTTTTGTAGGCTCATCAGGTGCTGGAAAAACAACCATTGCAAACCTTATGCCGAGATTTTTTGATATAACCTCTGGATCAATAATGATAGATGGAACTGATATAAGAGAGTTTGATTTAAAATCATTACGAACAGAGATAAGTATTGTATCGCAAGAACCATTCTTATTTAATGACACTATTGCAAACAATATCGCATACGGTAAAAATATAGACGTGCCTAAAGAAGATATGATAGAAGCTTCAAAAGCTGCATTTGCTGATGATTTTATAAACGAGATGCCTCAAGGCTACGATACAGAGATCGGGGAAAGAGGAATAATCTTATCTGGTGGACAGAAACAACGTCTAACCATCGCTAGAGCGTTACTTAAAAACTCTCCTATATTAATTCTTGATGAAGCGACTAGCTCCCTTGACACAGAGAGTGAACGTATCGTACAAAAAGCATTAGATAACCTCATGAAAGGAAGAACATCACTTATCATAGCTCATAGGTTATCAACTATTTTAGATGCAGATATGATAGTTGTTTTAAATGAAAATAAAATCGAAGCAACTGGTAAACACGAAGAATTACTTAAAACATCAAAAACTTATAGCAGATTATATAAGATGCAATTTAATATGGAATAATAAATATGATACCTTCATCTATTGCGATATCAAGAACAGATAAAATTGGTGATCTAATACTCTCGATCCCATCTATTTTTATGACCAGAATTCTCTATCCTGATGCGTATATTACATTACTTGTAAATTCGTACAACTATCCAATAGTAAGATATCTTGATATCGTAAATGAGATCATAAAAATAGATGAAGTAGACGAAAAAGAAGTAATTAAAAAATTGCGACTAAATAAAACAGATACATTTATAGCTCTATATACCGATAGCACGATCGGACGAATAGCAAAAAAATCAGGTGCTAAAAAACGTGTTGCACCGTTATCAAAATTGCATTCATACATTGCATATAATCACGGCGTTAAACAATCTCGTTCTGAGTCTATCAAAAACGAAGCTGAATATAATCTCGATCTTATAATGAGTTTAGATAAAGCAGAATTTAAATATAAGTATAATATTGATAAAAAAATTATATACTCAGAAAGTAATAAAAAAAATATTGAAGCATTTCTAACTAAAGCTGATATCAATAATGATTTTATAATTATATCGCCATTTACTGGTGGCAGTTGCAAAAATCTATCTATTGATGAGTACGCTCAACTTATAAATAAAATATCTACTGGCTTAAAAAATAATGTGAAAATAGTGATCGCTGCATCTCAAGATAATAAACAATATCTTAATAGTTTCGATCAAAGAAAGATAACAATTTTTATTAACGATAACGATATATTAAATCTTGCAGCGTTGATTGATAAATCATCATTATTCATCGGTGGTTCAACTGGCACAACGCATATCGCTGGCAACCTTAGGAAAAGATGTGTTGCAATTTATCCTGCTAAACCTACTCAATCTAAAACTAGATGGGGACTCTTTGGAAATGATGATAACACATTATATATTGTGCCTGATGAGATTGAAAAAAATGAAGATTACTCAAATAACTTATTCCAAAATATCACAGAAGAAGATATAAATAATTATGCAAAATTAATTACGGACTATTATAATGAAAGATAAAAAAACTTTATCAATATGTATTATAACTTTTAATGAAGAGAGAAATATTGAAAACACATTACTGCATATTAAAGATATTGCTGATGAGATAGTAATCGTAGACAGTTATTCAACTGATCAAACGGTTGAGATATGTAAAAAATATACTTCCAATATTTACTCGCATAAATGGGAAGGCTTCATTGCTCAAAAAAATATAGCATTAGATCATTGTAGTTCTGATTTTATCTTATCAATCGACGCTGATGAAGAAATTACTAAAGAATTAGCTGATGAGATAATTGATAAAATTAACAACCTAAATCTTGATGGATATAGAGTAAATAGAAAAACTAAATATTTAGGTAAAATATTAAAACACTCTTGGCAACCCGATAATAAACTGCGTCTTGTCAAAAAAGATGCTTGTCCTAGTTGGCACGGTGAGATCGTTCATGAGAGTTTGGTTATTCAAAGTTCTATGATTTCAATTTTAGATAACCATCTAGTTCATCACTCTTATGAAGATATCGAAGATCATAATAGAAAGACTTTAAAATATGCAAAACTATCAGCAGAAAGCTATCATAAAATGGGAAAACAATCTTCTATATTTAAATTGATCTTCTCCCCTGCTTTCAATTTTATAAAAATGTACTTTTTTAGATTAGGGATTTTAGATGGTGTTGAAGGACTTATCGCTGCAAGAAGTGGATACATATATACATATCTAAAATATTTATATCTATATGAACTTGATAGAAACCCTACAAAAAATGAGGATACAAAATAATGAAAGTTATATCAATAGGCAATCTAAGTATGGGTGGCACTGGTAAAACGCCTCATGCAATACATTTAGCAAAACTATTCAGTGCAGAAGGAAGAGTTGTAACAATTTTATCAAGAGGATATAAAGGCTTAGTTGGTAACGCATTAAATGTTATATCTGATGGACATCAAATATTCTACTCGCCTCCTCAAGCAAGTGATGAAGCTTTTATGATGGCACTCAACTGTAACGGTGTATCTGTTATCACTGGAGTTGATAGAAAAGCTTCTCTAAAATATGCAGCGAAAAATTTCAACTCAGATTTAGCGATATTAGACGACGCTTATCAATATAAAAAAATAGATAAAAATATTGAGATACTGTTGCTTGATGCAAAAAATCCGATCTCAACTGGTTTTATATTTCCGTTTGGCTATCTAAGAGAGATGCCATCAAATATTAAAAGAGCAGATATTATTATTTTCACAAACTCTATTGATAATATTATTCCTGAAAAAGTAAGAAAATATATTAAACCTGATCAGAAAGTATTTTTCTCAAGGTACACTAAACCTGTGCTAATTAAAGAAGGTATCGCTCACGCAATATCAGATCTAAAAGGTAAAAAAGTTACTGCATATTCAGCACTCGCAAATAATCGTTCGTTTTATGATCTGCTCACTTCAAACTCTATTGATGTTGTGTCTTTCAAAACATTTCTCGATCATAAAAAACTATCACAATCAACACTCGATAAAATAATAGACAACGGTTTAACTCTTGAAAGCACAGAGTTTATCACAACTGAAAAAGATTATGTAAAACTAGAAGACACCTACTCTCGCATATTCTCATATATAAAAGTAGATCTAGAAATAGATAATGAAAAAGAACTTATAAAACTTATAAGAGATAAAATTAAACAATAAGCACAGTTACATTATAAGACTGTGAATACATATACATATCAATATTTTGGCAAAATAGAAGAATATATGTATTAAAATTCTAATAATATAAAGTAAATATATAAAAAAACTTGATATTTTTTAAATAATCATGTAAAAGTAGAAGATCAATTTATTGGGGAAAAGTAATGCACGAGATAGCAAAGAGATTAAATGACGATATTCAAAAAGTAAATCCATCGGTTTACGAAATGCTTTCAGAGATTGGTAGAGAGATTTATATGCCTGAGGGGATTGTAACGCAAGGTAATGAGGCGAAACAAAAAGCGACAAAATTTAATGCAACAATAGGTATTTCGACAGCCAACAAGCGTCCTATGTATCTTGAGTCTATATATAAAAACTTTACTGGACTAACTCCTGAAGAGGTTTTTCCATATGCGAACACTCCAGGTGTTGCAGAGCTTAGAACTTTATGGAAAGAGAAAATCTATAAAGAAGGTCCAACACTTAATGGTGCACAACTATCGAACCCGATAGTTACATCTGCATTAACACATGGGATATCATTGTTATCGGAACTGTTCTGTAATCGAGGAGATTTTGTTGTTCTGCCTGATATGTATTGGGAAAATTATACATTAACTTTTGGAGTAAAACTGAAAGCTAATATTGTTACATATAAAACTTTTGATGAAGACAATAAACTTTTTAATGTTAACGGATTACTAGATGAAACAAAGAAAGCAGTTGCTGAAAAAGGCAAAGCGATTGTGATTTTAAACTTTCCTAACAACCCATCTGGCTATACCCCTTCTGTAAAAGAGATGGTTGAAATTTCAGATGGTTTAGCAGAAATAGCGAACGGTGGCGGAAAGATTTTAGTTATAATCGACGATGCATATTTTGGATTATTTTTCACTGATCATTGTGCAAAAGAATCGATGTTTTCATACTTAGCAAAAAAATCACCTAACCTGCTCGCTGTCAAATTAGATGGTATAACTAAAGAAGGTTTTGCATGGGGACTTCGTGTTGGGTTTATGACTTTTGCACAAACTTGCGATAAAGACGAGCAACTTCTGCTGTCAACACTTGAAGCTAAAGTTACTGGATTAATTAGAGCCACAGTATCTAACTCTCCTCACCCATCACAATCGGCAGTTCTGCATGCTCTTAAATCTCCTGATTTTGAAAAGGAACGTGAGGCTTGTAATCAGATAATAAAAGAACGTGCGTTAAAGATAGATGGTATGTTTAAATCTCACAAATATGATGATGAATTTATACATTACCCATTTAACTCTGGTTATTTTATGTGTGTTAAACTTAAAAACTGTAACTCTGAAGAGCTTAGAGTATATCTATTAAATACATATCAGATAGGTGTGATAAGTACATCTAAAACAGATATACGAGTAGCATTTTCATCTGTTGATATTGAACATATTGAAGAACTTTATGACACAATATATAAAGCATGTAAAGAGATTAAATAAAGAAACAAACCCTCTTTATCGCTGATAAATATTATGACGTGTGCAAACATACCTTGTTGTTTTAATCACTTGGTATGTGTGCTTGTGTTACTCACATAACTTGATATCTATTTTAATCACATGGTATCTGTGCTTGTGTTACTCACATAATTTTGATATCTATTTTAATCACTTGGCATGTGTGCTTGCGTTACTAACATAATTTTATATCTATTTTCATCACTTGGCATCTGTGCTTGTGTTACTCACATAACTTGATATCTATTTTAATCACTTGGCATGCGTGCTTGCGTTACTCACATAACTTGATATCTATTTTAATCACTTGGCATCTGTGCTTGCGTTACTCACATAACTTTGATATCTATTTTCATCACTAGACATGTGTGCTTGCGTTATTCACATAACTTTGATATCTATTTTCACAACTTGATACATATAGTTTGTATTCCTAAAATAATTTAATACCAACATGCTTGTATAATTATAAACAATGACTGAATATTTTTTTATTAAAAACTCCTATCAATCATAATTTTTACGCATCAATAACTGTCTAACAACTATAAAAGTATTCATCCATCATAAATCTATATTGTTCTTTTTTGTTTTTATGATATAATTAATCAATGTTAGAACTATCACATATATCCGATTTAAGCTTAAATATAAATTTTCCAATATTTCTTTATAATAAAGATTTCGGAAACTTATTTATATATACTTTAGGAAGCAGTAAAGAAATTGAAACTCCACCTGTCATTGATAAAATGATAAGTGAAGAACTGTCAAAATTTGTTACTGGGAAAAATGATAATCAAAAAATCTTTAGGTCAATAAACATAGATCAAACATATTCCATCTTTTTTCAAGATCTGCAAGATGAAAGTCGACTCAATCAGCTTTTAAGTGAATTGCTTAAAATCAATTATTCAAAAACATCTTATAGCTCGAAAGATACTTTAGAAACAAATGAACCTGATGAACAAACACAACATCAAATCAAAACACAAAACATTCAAATATCTACATTACATACCAAAGTTGAATATCTTAAAAATGATATAACTTTACTTAAAACTGAGGTAGAAAAAAAGAATAAAACTATCGCTATACTAAATCATAATATCGAAAAATATGATAAAGAATTATTAAAAATTAAATCACTAACAGAAACTCTGAACTTCAATAAATTGCAAAAAATTAATAAAGAGCTGAGAGAGGAATCTACTTTAGCTAAATATTCATTAACTAAAGCTGAAGATAATCTTAAAAAAACTAAAGAAAAATCTGTGCAAGCAATATTAAAATGTAATCTTATGTTAAGAAGAAATCCAGCAAATATGGCGGACATATCAGATATTATTAGTATCTTAACAGTGCAACAACCTGCCGCAACATCGCAATTTGCGACAACTACCAAAGGTGGTGTTAGTAGCCCAGACATTACTAAAATTGTAGACAAATTGAATTTTGTAATAAAAAGAAATGATTACAAAAATATCGATGTGCTAAGAGTATGCGCTATCGCAGGAATAAGTAATACTGCATTGGTCATGGCACAACCTTCGATACACTTTAAAGAGGCTATACCTAAATTGATCGGTATGGCAAGATCAAATAACATTAGCTATAGAGATTTACTCTCATTATACAGTGCATTAAATATTGAGGTGTAAAGCGATAACAGTTAACTGTAAATCGTGATTAATAACCGTAATAGAAGCAAAACTAACAACATAAATTTTATTTACAACTCTATAACTGTAACTTATACCAAGTAATCAATACAAACTACATACCATAAATCTATCAACAGTAAATAATTATAATCAACAACGTGCGAATACAAAAACTACATACCATAAATCTATCAACAGTAAATAGTTATAATCAACAACGTGCGAATACAAAAACTACATACCATAAATCTATCAACAGCAAATAATTATAATCACATAATAATAATCGTAATAAAATAATCTATACGATCTGCTACAACAACTCTTGCAATCAATAATTGTATTTAGATAGTTATAAATTGGTATATTTAATAAATTATTCTAACATTTAGATTTATTCTAGCTATGCTTGATAACGACATAGTTTTACATATTATAGTGGTTTTCGATATTTAAATTAAATGATTAGTTCGTTTAAGGGATATCTGTAAATCCATTTCTTGACAATAGATGATATGTAACTATTGCAACAGATGATGCTAGATTTAGACTTCTTGCACCTTTTTTCATTGGGATTGTATATAAATGATCGGTATATTTGCTGTAAAACTCTTGAGGTAAACCATCTGTTTCTGAACCAAAAACTATATCAAAAGGCTCTATGTTTTTAGGGATACTTGTATAGATCTGACTGCATTTAGTAGTTAGAAAACATCTATTTCTACTATCTTCTAAATATTCGTCAATAGTAGTTATAATCTGTAAATCGACATCATTAATATAATCCATGCCTGCACGTTTTAGATGTTTTTCAGATAGAGAAAATCCGAGCTTGCCAACAAGAACCAACGGCACAGATGTAACCGCAGCCAAACGCATTATATTTCCAGTATTTTGAGGAATATCTGGCTCAATTAAAACTATTCTAAGTTTACTCAATTTTTAATCCAATGATTTTTTTATATTGACAATTTCTTGCCATTTTTATACAAACTCATAACAATTATACTAACTCATAACAATTATACTAACTCATAACAATTATACTAACTCATAACAATTATACTAACTCATAACAATTATGCTAAGTTCACAACAACTATAAAAACTCGCAATAATTATGCTAACTCATAATAATTATGCTAAGTTCACAAAAATCTTATTCTACCAATAGTAATATTTTTAGATTAATAACGAGCGTTGAATGCTATTAGATATCTCTTCCGAAAATCTCATTAACAGCTATTCTTAAAGCAAATGATAGATGAGATGAATAACTAGAAAATACTTCTAATTCTTGTTTCATCTTATTTTCAAGAAGATAACCTGTAACATATGCAGAGGAAATATCCTCTATTATATGGTATAAAGTGCCTAAAACAGCCCAATAACGATACTTATATATATTTTCAGGTAATTCTAATGTATGTGGAGTTATATGAATAACTTTATTTGACATAACCATATCGCCATCAAAATCTACGAATAGATCGTAATGAGCGTTTTTTTGTGAACCTTTAAGATAAATACTATTACTCATAGGTGAAAATGGTGTTGGTCTTCCATTCGCATAAAGATCAATTAAATAATCAGAATGTTCTGTAGAGTATATAAAAAATTTGACAGCAGTATCATACATAGCATACTCTCTACCAGCAAATTGAATAAGATAATTCATCTTATGGCCGCCTTTCTACAAACAGTTACACAAGCTTTACACCCTGTACATAACTCTTTATTTACTAATATTTTTTCATATCTATATGACAAAGCTACACAACTCGTTTCAGTTATACATAAAGGATATTCTAAATCAGCACATTTATCACATTTGCTATATTTAAGTGAAGCAGGTTTATAGCTTTTGATATTATTACAACTATAAGGCAGAAGAAGAAACTTATTCTCAACAAAAGGTTTTTGGATATTTTTAATCTTTTTAAAACCATTAACAGATTTATAATCAGCATCGTTCAATAATACGACTGAACCTGATCTAATCATTGGAAAATATGATGCATTAAATGATGATGCTTTACCTATAAAAACGGTATTAACATTTAATTGTGAAGAATTAATCCCAACAAAATATTCAAATGGAACATAGTTAATTTCATATTTTTTCAACATTCCTTCACAATTTATATCAGTAAAATATAAAATTGATTTATCACGATGCATAGTGAAATAAACTAAAAATGGACAGCCAGGACAGAGATACTCTTTCAATTCTACTTCAATATTACTATCTATATCTGCTTTTTCACTTACTTTAACATTGTATCTAACTGATAATGTTTTATAAAGACTATCATACTCTTTCTTACTAACTTCAATATCTATAAGAGCAGAATGATCATTACCATATAAAGGTAATATATAGTTTAGAAAAGGTTTATGCGGTTCTTTAAAAGATATTTCTTTATAATTATCTCTATTCGGCATTAACTCATTTAAAAGTTGATCAGCCAAAACCATCTTATCTGCAAATTGTTCAATAGTTAATTTGTTAGAAAAAGATTGTTTATATATATAACCTGATATTCGATTATGGTCGTAACTATTATTTCCTGATTTAACAAAATTGTTAAATATATTGTCAGAAACAACCACGATTACAGGCAATGAAATCTCATTAGAAACTCTTAAAGCTGTAGCTAAAAGATTAGGAAAAACATCTAAACTTTTACAAAATAACACAGGAGTAGACACAATCACTGGAAGGGTTTTTGTGATTAATATACACCCACCTTTTGTTGCGTACTCAGGAATAAATGGAGGCAATGTTTCAAAAAAACCTATAACTCTATTTGCAGCTATTGCTGATGAGTAAAGAATATCTAACGATTTCTCTGCATCAACACCTAAAAATTCATCACCTGCACCGAATAAGCCAAAACTATAATCAGAATAGATCTGAACAAAGTTACATCTGCTTATAAATTCGGTTATTATTTCATTACTATTTTTAACATCCATATATGAGATAATAGCAAATAAATATTTTTTTAACAAGTATTTTATTTTTTTATAAACTTATTTTATTTCTATTTGACCTTATGAATGATATATTAGTTAATAATATATACCTTTAGAGAATATTACACTACAATAATTAGAATAATTTGTTTTGCATTTTAAAGTTTAATGTACTAAAATAAAAGTGTATATATAACAATTAATTTAGGGGAAATCTTGAAGTATATGAGCAATCTAATTAACAATTACGCAAGAAACAATATCGAATTTATAAGTGGCGAAGGATCTTATTTAACTAGTACTGATGGTGTAAAATATCTTGATTTTGGATCAGGTATATCTGTAACAAATTTAGGACATAACCATAAAGAAGTAACAGACACAATTGTCACAGAAGCAGCTAAACTTTTGCATGTTTCAAATCTATATCTAAGTACTAATCAAGAAGAGCTTGCTGAGATTATTATTAGAGAGAGTTTTATAGGTAAACTGTTTTTCTGCAACTCTGGTGCTGAAGCTAATGAAGCTGCAATAAAATTAGCAAGGTTGTATGGAAATAAAAAATTTAACGGTAAGAAAGATAAGATATTATCGTTTCATAACTCATTTCACGGCAGAACATATGCAACCCTTTCTGCGACTGCTCAAGATAAAATACAGAACGGCTTCACCCCTATCGCACAATATAATCGTTTCGCACCTTTCAACGATATTGATGCTGTTCTTAATATAGTTAAAAATGGAGATGTTGTTGCTATAATATTAGAACTATATCAAGGTGAAAGTGGTATTTTACCAATTAACCCGATATTTTTAAAACAACTTAGAGAGATCTGCGACCAAGAAGATATACTGCTTATATTTGATGAGATCCAAACAGGAATGGGTAGAACTGGAGAAGTTTTTGCCTATAAACATTTCGGTGTTGTTCCTGACATAATGAGTATGGCAAAAGCTATGGCTAACGGATTACCTATCGGTGCTATTATTGCAAAAGATCATATCGCAAGTTTATTTACACATGGGACACACGGAACAACTTTTGGTGGTGGTGCTATGATTACTAAAGTTGCTAAAAAAGTTCTTGAAATTATATCAGAAAAAGAGTTTTTACATGATGTTACTATTAAAGGTGAACTGCTTAAATCAACAATTGAAAATGAGTTAAAAGATCAAGTCACTTTTAACGGTAAAGGTTTATTAATAGGTGTTGAAACTCGTTTTGCTCCAACAACTGTTGTTAATCAATGTTTAGAGAATGGATTAGTTGTGATCCCTGCTGGTAATAATACAGTACGATTATTTCCTCCGTTAAATATCAGTAAAGAGGATATCCTCATAGGTGCAAAAATATTCATAAAAAGTATTAATGAACTAGATAATAAAGGGTAATTTTATGTTACAGTACCCTACTCTATTCAATAAATTATATAAGGAAAATATTAATGAGCAGAAATTTTTTAACATTATTAGATAGAAGCCCTAGCGAACTTATTAATCTAATTGAAGAAGCTATCAAATTAAAGAAAAAACGTAGTAAAAGTATCTTTACAACACCATTAAGAGATAAGTCTATCGCTATGATATTTGAAAAATCATCAACGAGAACAAGAATATCATTTGAAGTTGGTATTAAAGAATTAGGAGCTTATCCACTATTTTTATCATCTGCTGATATACAGATAAAAAGAGGTGAGTCAATTAGTGATACTGCAAAAGTTTTATCTCGCTACGTTGATATGATAATGATTAGAACATCTGAACATGCTAAGATTATTGATCTTGTTGAAAACTCAACTATACCTGTGATAAACGGATTAACTGACGATTATCATCCATGTCAGATTTTAGCAGATATAATGACTATCTATGAAAAATTAGGTAAGATAAAAGGTGTTAAAGTTGCATTCATCGGAGATGGTAACAATGTTGCAAACTCTTGGATGAACGGTGCTGCACAGCTTGGTATGAAACTATCAATCGCATCTCCTAAAGAGTATACTGTTAATCAAGATATATACAAAAAAGCTGTAGAGATTGCTAAACAGAACGGTGGCGAAATCACTCTTACAACCGATCCTTATGAAGCTGTAAAAGATGCAGACATTATATATACTGATGTCTGGGCAAGCATGGGAATGGAGAGCGAACAGGCAAAACGTGTGAAAGATTTTGAAGGGTTTATCGTTGATAGCAAACTTATGAAATCAACTGGTAGAGAAACTTTTTTCATGCACTGTCTACCTGCTCATAGAGGCGAGGAAGTTACAGCTGAAGTAATCGACGGCAAAAACTCTATTGTGTTTGATGAAGCCGAAAATAGATTGCATATCCAAAAAGCTATAATGCTTGATTGTTTTGAAGTATAACTAATCTGAACATGCGATTATGCGAACAATGTGAACGTGTGCGATAGTACAACAGTTTGAATATGTGCGATAGTTGCAATATGCGTGTGTGTGAATAGTTTAGGTATGTAATAGTTTGAACATGCGAACAATGTGAACGTGTGCGATAGTACAACAGTTTGAATATGTGCGATAATTGCAACATGCGTGCGTGTGAATAGTTTAGGTATGCAACGTGTTTTGAACATGCGAACAATATGAACGTGTGCGATAGTCAACAGTTTGAATATGTGCGATAATTGCAACATGCGTGCGTGTGAATAGTTTAAGTACGCAACGTGTTTGAACATGCGAACAATGTGAACGTGTGCGATAGTACAACAGTTTGAATATGTGCGATAATTGCAACATGCGTGCGTGTGAATAGTTTAAG